>VBKI01000096.1 GCA_005879535.1 Deltaproteobacteria bacterium
CCGGACGTCCAGCCCCTCGCCCCCGCGGAACACCGCGGGTCCCATCTGATCGAAGAAGATGAAGGGACCGACCATGCGCCGCCGCATCGAGGGGAGCGCCCGCCGGACCGTGAAGCCGCCCAGATCTCGCGTGCGCGGAAGGATCACCGTCTCGACCGGCGAGGCGGCATCGCGATCCACAAACGGTTCGTCGGGCATCGTCCAGCTCATCGAAAGCCTCCCCCGCAACGATGCCGATGCGCCCGCGGCGTTGCTGTCGGCGTTCTGGCCACTGCCTACGTATTCTGACGCAGGTAGCGGCCCGCGGAGAATGTTTGAGCACAAACGATCTGCGCGATCTGTCGCTTGTGGCGTGCGAGTTGCCATTGCTCTCCTCGGGCGCATGAGCCGACCCGCGCGACGGCAGGAGGCCTTGCCGGCCGAAGGCAGCCCGAAAAGCTCGGACGAGGAGCTGGAAGCGAGCCTCGAGAAGATCTGGGAAGCGCCGCATACGCTGTTCGGATGGCTGGGGACCGTCGACCACAAGCGGATCGGCATGCGGTACCTCGTCACCGCCATGGTCTTCCTGGTCGTCGGCGGCGTCGAAGCGCTGGTGATGCGCATCCAGCTGTCTGGTCCCGAGCGCGACGTGCTCTCGCCGGAGGCATACGGCCAGTACTTCACCATGCACGGCGCGACGATGCTCCTCTGGTATGCCGCGCCCGTTCTCTCCGGTTTCGGCAACTATCTCGTGCCGCTCCTGATCGGCTCGCGGGACATGTCGTTCCCCAGGCTGAACGCCTTCAGCTACTGGGCGTTCCTGCTCTCCGGGCTGCTGCTCTACGCCAGCGTCTTCATCGGGCAGGCGCCCGACACAGGGTGGTTCTCCTACGTTCCGCTCAGCAACCGGCGCTACGATCCCTCGTACAACCTGGACTTGCCATCAACTTCGTAACCACCATCTTCAAGCATCGGGCGCCGGGGATGAGCATCTCGCGCATGCCGCTGTTTCTGTACAGCACGGGGACGACGGCGTTTCTCTCCATCCTCGCCATGCCGGCCTTGGCGGTGGCGTGCGTATTTCTCGAGCTCGACCGGCAGTGGAACTTCCATTTCTTCGACGTGCGCGCCGGCGGCGATACCGTCCTCTGGCAGCACCTCTTCTGGTTCTTCGGCCATCCCTGGGTCTACATCGTCTTCCTCCCCTCTACGGGGATGATCTCGATGGTGCTGCCGGTCTTCGCCCGCCGTCCCATCGTCGCCTATCCCTGGGTCGCGGCTTCCACCGTGCTCACCGGCATCGTGGGGATGGGCGTCTGGGTCCACCACATGTTCGCCATCGGAATGAACCAGATGGCGATGAGCTTCTTCGCCGCCGCCAGCATGACCATCTCGCTTTTCTCCACCATCCAGATCTTCGCCTGGATCGCCACGCTCTGGGCCGGACGGCCGGTGCGCACAACCTCGCTGCTGTTCGCGCTCGGGTTCATCGCCACGTTCGTGATGGGCGGACTCTCCGGAGTGGTCACCGCGGTGATCCCGTTGGACTGGCAGGTGCACGACACCTACTTCGTCGTCGCGCACCTCCATTACGTGTTGATCGGCGCGAACGTCTTTCCGGTCTTCGCCGCCTTCTACTACTGGCTACCGAAGATCACCGGCCGGATGCTCGGCGAGCGCTTGGGCAAATGGAGCTTCTGGGTGATGTTCGCCGGGTTCAACGTCGGATTCTTCCCCATGCACATGAGCGGCCTGCTCGGGATGCGGCGTCGCATGTACACGTTCGAGGCGGCCGATGGGATCACCGGCCTCAATGCCGTCACCACCGCAGGCGCATTCGTGCTCGGGCTGGGAATCCTCCTCAGCTTGATCAACTTCTTCCTCTCGCTGCGCGGCGGCCGGACTGCGGGAAACAATCCCTGGAACGCGGACTCGCTGGAGTGGGCGACGACCTCTCCGCCGAAGGCGCACGCGTTCACGCATCTGCCGACCGTCGCGACACTGCATCCGCTTTGGGACGATCACGACGAGTTCCACGACCCGGAGGGTGCGCGCGTCCTCGATCACGGGCGCCAGACGCTCTCCACCACCCCGTTCGAGGCGGAGGCCGAGTCGGTGTCGAGCGGCGAGCCGGAGAGCGTGATGCCGCTCTTGATGGCGCTGGCGCTGACTGCGACGCTTCTGGCGGTGCTCGCCCAGTCGCTGCGTCTGGCCGGTGCGTTCACCACCGTCGCAACGGTGGTCGCCGCGCTCTGGATGTGGCCGCGCCACGCGGAGACCGCCGAGCATCCGGACACCCACGAACAGCGACGCAAGGTGGAGCAGGCGAGATGAGCACTACTGCTTTGCGTGCGCATGCGCTGCCGCTCGACGACAGCCGCGGCACGCTGGGAATGTGGCTATTCATCGCCAGCGAAGCGCTGGTATTTGTCTGCCTCTTCTTCGCCTACTTCTACGTCGGGCACCGGCATCCCGAGTGGCCACTCGAGCCTCCCAAGCTGATGAAGGCGATGGTGATGCTCGTCATCCTGCTGGCGAGCAGCGCGGTCCTCTATGCGGCCGAGCACCGGCTGAAGAAGGGCGACGCCGCTTCTACGCGTGGGCTGCTCGCGGTCACCATCGTGCTGGGGTTCGTCTTCGTCGGCGTGCAGGTCAGCGAATACCGCGAGCGCCTGCAGGAGCTAAGCCCGGTGCAGAACGCGTACGGCTCCGTCTTCTACACGCTGACCAGCTTCCACGGCGCGCATCTGGCGATCGGGCTCTCGATGCTGCTCTTCGCGCTGCTGCTGCCCAGGCTCGACCCCCGGGAGCACACGCCGCACCGGCCACTGCACAACGTGGCGCTCTACTGGCATTTCGTCGACGTGGTGTGGGTCCTCATCGTGGCGCTCATCTACGTGCTTCCTCATTTCACCCGGTCGATCCGATGACGACCCGCACCCGCCTCACGCTCGCTGTCGCGCTGCCGCCTCTTGTCTGGGCGGCGCAGGGGCTCTTCGGCTGGTTCGCCGCCTCCCACGCGTGTCCCGGCACGGCACAGCCGTGGTCGCTGTCCACCGCGCGCTGGACGGTCGCATTCGCCACGCTGATCGCGCTGGCGGTGAGCGTACCGGGGTTGACCGTCGCGGTCCGGCGGCGGCATGGCGGCAACGGAGATCCGGAGCGCATCCATTACCTGTCGATGGTCGGGCTCGTAGTCGGCTCGACCCTCATCCTGGGCGTGCTCCTCGCCGGGCTGCCGGCGCTGATGCTAAGCGCTTGCGGAGAAATGCGATGAAGCGCGCGGCGCTCTTGCTGCTGGTTGCCGGCGGCTGCCGGGGCAGCTTCGGTACTCCGCCGTACGCGCCAGTCGAAACCGGTGGCGATCCGCAACGCGGCGAACAGGCCATCGTCGATCGACACTGCGGCGCCTGCCACGCCATTCCCGGAATCCGCGGCGCAAGGGGAGTGGTGGCGGCGCCGCTGACGCAGTTTGCCCTGCGCACGTACATCGCCGGCCAGGTTCCGAATACGCCGGACAACCTCGTCCGCTGGATCCGGAACCCACACCAGATCGACCCGGGCAACGCGATGCCCGCGCTGGGGCTCGACGAGAACGAGGCGCGCGACGTGGCGGCGTACCTCTACACGCTGCGGTAACGGAGGACCGATGCGCATCCGATGTGTGCTGCTGCTCGCGCTGCTCGCGCTTGGATGTCGCAAGGAGGAGAAATCCCTGCGTACCGAGCGGGAAGGGCCGGTGACGACGCTCTCGGTGCAGGGTGCGAAGCCGAACGTCCGGCTGATCGCCCCGCTGGCGAACGGCGAGTGGCGGATTCCCGCCGGCGACTACGCGCATACGCGCTTCAGTCCCCTCGCGCAGATCGATGCCGGGAACGTCGGCAACCTCAAGATGATCACCGCGCTGCAGACCGGAGTGCCGCGCGGCCACGAAGGATCGCCGCTGGTGGTCGGGCACACGATGTACGCGGTCACGCCGTTCCCCAACAACCTGATCGCCGTGGATCTGACGAAGCCGGGCGGCCAGCTCAAATTCCTCTACGAGCCGCACCCTGATCCGCGGGCGGTGGGTATCGCCTGCTGCGACCTCGTCAACCGTGGGGCGTCGTACGGCGAGGGAAAGATCGTCTACAATCTGCTCGACGCGACGACGGTGGCGGTCGATGCGCAGACGGGCAAGGAAGTCTGGCGCACGCGGGTGGGCAACATCGACATCGGCGAGACCACCACCATGGCGGCGCTGGTGGTCAAGGACAAGGTGCTGGTCGGGTCCAGCGGCGGCGAGCTGGGCGTGCGCGGATGGATTGCTGCGCTCGACCTGAAGACGGGGAAGGAGCGCTGGCGCGCCTACAATACCGGCCCCGACAAGGACGTCCTCATCGGCGCAAGCTTCAAGCCGTTTTACGCCAAGGACCGGGGCAATGACCTGGGCGCGACTTCCTGGACCGGCGACCAGTGGAAGCTCGGCGGAAGCAACGTCTGGGGATGGATCTCCTACGATCCGGAGCTGAACCTGATCTTCTACGGCACCGGGAATCCCGGCGTCTGGAACCCGGACCTGCGACCCGGCGACAACAAGTGGTCCTGCACGCTTTTCGCCCGCAATCCCGACACCGGCGAGGCGCGCTGGGCATACCAGGTCACCGCGCACGATCACTGGGACTACGACGAGATCATGGAGAGCGTCCTCGTCGACCTGGAATGGCGCGGGAAGATGCGCAAGCTGGTGCTGTATCCTGGACGCACCGGATACATGTACGTGCTCGACCGCGAGACCGGCGAGTTGCTCTCGGCGGAGCCGTTCCAGCCGGTGAACTGGGCCACCGGCTACGATCTTTCGACCGGCAAAGCGCGCGAGGTCGAGTCGAAGCACACGAAGATGGGAGAGGTGGTGGAGGACATCTGCCCGTCCTCGACCGGCGGCAAGGAATTCATTCCTTCGGCGTTCTCGCCACGCACGGGCCTGCTCTACATCCCGGCGCACAACACCTGCATGAACTACGAAGGGGTCGAGGCGAATTACATCGCCGGCACGCCGTATCTGGGCGCGAGCGTGAAGATGTATCCCGGTCCGGGCGGGTATCAAGGCGAGCTCGTCGCCTGGGATCCGCTGAAGGCCAGGAAGATCTGGGGGATCCGCGACGAGAAGCTGCCCATCTACAGCGGCGTGCTGGCGACGGGCGGCGATCTCGTCTTCTTCGGGACGATGGACGGCTGGTTCGAGGCCGCCGACGCGCGCACCGGCACCGTCCTCTGGAAGCAGCAGACCGGCTCCGGGATCGTCGGCAACCCGATGACGTACGTCGGTCCGGACAAGAAGCAGTACGTCGCCGTCTATTCCGGCGTCGGCGGCTGGATGGGAGCGGTGGCGCAGCCGGACATCTCGGCGGACGACCCCTACGCCGCGCTCGGCGTCGTCGGGGCGATGAAGGAGATCAAGAAGATGACCGCGCCGGGCGGGACCCTTTACGTGTTCGGGCTGTCACCATGAAGTCGGCGCTGCGCGCGTGGATGGTTGTGGCGGCGTCGTGCGCCTGCGCCAGGCCGCCCGACACGGCCCCGGACGGGCAGCGGTCCGTCGTACGTCAGGCAGTCGGACCCATTCCTGGCGTGGGCGATCTTCCGGTGGCGAAAAACCCGCGCGGCATGGATCGCAACGTGCTTCAGGAAGGCCGGCGGCTCTTCCGCCAGTACAACTGCGAGGGGTGCCACGGCGGCCACGCCGGCGGCGGCATGGGTCCGAGCCTGCGTGACGAGATCTGGCTGTATGGGAACACGCCCGGGAAGATCTTCAACTCCATCGCCGAGGGGCGTGCGCACGGGATGCCGGCTTGGGGGACGCGGCTTCCCGACCGCGACATCTGGGCGCTCACCTCGTACATCCAGTCGCTGCGCACGCGCGACGAGCCGGAGCCGCCGAGATGAGACGCGCTCCGTTCCTGGTGGTGCTCGCAAGCGGCTGCGCGTCGGACCTCGACGCCCTTTCGCCGGCCGGACCGGCGGCGCGGAAGCTCGCGGACCTGGGCTCGCCGGTGCTCGTGTTCTTCATCATCATCTCGGCGGTGATGTGGGCCCTCCTCATCTGGGTGGCCCTTCGCAAGACCGGGACGCTGGCCGAGCACGCCGCGCCCGACGCGGGCGGGGGCAAAGGCTGGGTCGCATATGGCGGCTTCGTCGTCCCTGGCGCCGCCTTCACGGCGGTATTCATCGCAACGCTTCGGACGATGAACGCCTTTCCCGTCGATCATCAGCAGCATGCGGCGCCCGAGATCCGGGTCGTGGGGCATCAGTGGTGGTGGGAGATGCACTACCTCTCGAAAGACCTGAACCAGGTGTTCGTCACCGCCAACGAGATCCATATCCCCGCCGGCCGGCCGGTGGATCTCGAGCTGCTCTCGTACGACGTCATCCACTCGCTCTGGGCGCCGCGTCTGCACGGGAAGGTCGATCTGATTCCGGGGATGCGAAATTTCATCCGGCTCCAGGCGGACCAGCCGGGGCGCTATGCCGGAGCGTGCGCCGAGTTCTGCGGCTTGCAGCACGCGCACATGAAGTTCGTGGTGGTGGCGGACGCGCCGGAGGACTACGGCAAATGGCTCGCGCAGCAGCGCAAGCCCGCGCGGCAGCCGGATACGGAAGAGACGCGCAGGGGAAAGCAGATCTTCCTCGGCGGTCCCTGCGTGCTCTGCCATACCGTCCGCGGCACGGACGCGCGGGGAACGGTGGGACCCGACCTGACCCACCTGGCGACCCGGTCGACGATCGCAGCCTGGTTGCCGCGCGATCTGGCGAATCTGCACGCCTGGGTCGTCAATGCTCCCTCGCTGAAGCCGGGTGCGCAGATGCCGCCGCTCAACCAGTTCAGCGGACAGGAGCTGCACGACCTCGTGGCGTACCTCCAGATGCTCAAATGAGGAAAGGACGACCCATGATTTCCATTGTCGCGGCGCTGCTGATCGCGCAGGCAGGCGTTCCCCGGACGACAGAGGGCGCGGCGAAGGAAAAGCAGGATGTACCGGGGGAGCGCAGGGGAGGCGGATGCGCGGACGTTCCTTCGGCGGATGATCTGCGCAAGCTGCTCAAGGACGCACCCGCACAGGCGGAGGTGGGCGGAATGGCGTCGGGGAAGTTCGAGTGGGCGGCCGTCGTCGATCGGTCGGGTCAGGTCTGCGCGGTGGTCGTCTCCACCGACGATCCGACCGCCGCCTGGCCAGGAAGCCAGGCCATCGCCATCGCCAAGGCGTATACGGCCAACGCGTTCAGCACCGACTCGGTGCCGATGTCGACCGCGCGGCTGTACACCATGAGCCTGCCCGGCCATTCGCTGTGGGGTGCCGCGAACGGAAACCCGCTCAATTCCGAATGCCTGGTCAAGCCGGAGGATCACGGCAAGCAGAAGGGCAAGGTCTGCGGCGGCACCATTGCCTTCGGCGGCGGCGTTCCTCTCTACAAGGGCAACACCAAGGTCGGCGGCCTGGGCGCGAGCGGCGACACTCCCTGCGCCGATCACGAGATCGCCAAGCGCATCCGCGACAAGGCCGGTTTCAACCCCGCAGGCGGCGCCTTCGCCGACGACATCCAGTACACCAAGGCCGACAAGGAGAGCGTCTTCACTCACCCGCTCTGCATGCACACCTGGCGCAACGGAAAGAAGATCGGCGAGGAGCCTCCCGCGAAAGGCTACTGAGATGGCGCTCTTGCTCGCGCTGGTCCTGCGCGTCTGCGCGGACCCGAACAACATGCCTTTCTCCAACCGCGCCGGCGAGGGCTTCGAGAACGCGATGGCGCGGATGATGGCGCGGGAGCTGGGCGCGGAGCTTCGGTACACCTGGCTGCCGCAGCGGCGCGGCTTCGTCCGCAACACCATGGGCGCGGACAAGTGCGATGTGATGATGGAGGTTCCGGCGGGTTACGGGCGGACCCTGTCGACGAGGCCCTGGTACCGGTCGAGCTACGTGTTCGTGTACCGGAAGGATCGGGGGATCTCGCTGCACTCTTTCGACGACGAGTCGCTGCGCGCGCTCCGCATCGGGGTGCAGATGGTCGGCGATGACTACGCGAACACGCCACCTGCGCATGCGCTTGGCAAGCGGGGGCTGGCCAGGAACGTGGTCGGTTTCTCCGTCTATGGCGACTATTCGCAGCCGGCGCCGCTGACGCCCATCCTGGACGCGGTGCGTAAAGGCGACGTGGACGTGGCGGTGGTCTGGGGTCCGCTCGGTGGATGGTACGCGCGGACTGCGGACGTGCCGTTGGAGGTCGTGCCCGTATCGCCGGCGGATGATCCGCCCGTATCGTTTGTGTTCGACATCGCTGTCGGCGTGAAGAGGGGGGACGATCGGCTCCGCCGCCTCCTCGATGCGGCGCTTTCGCGTCGCAAACAAGAAATCGACGCAATTCTCGCGCGGTACGGGATCCCTCGCGTGCCCTGACCGGACCGACTCGCCCCGGGGTGAGTTGGGTTGGTGGACACTTGAACTCGCCCGGGGGCGAGTTGCGTAGTGAGCACTCGGACTCCCCCCGGGCGAGTTGGCCAAGGGCGTGGTTGGGAACAGAGGCCGCAAGTCCGAGGTTAAAGTGAACCCCGTGTGAACCCCGTGCCGCTCAAAACGATTGCGCTGCTCACCCTGCTCGTGTTCGGTTGCGCGACCGTGCGCGTTCCGGCCACTGCGCCCGCGGAGCCCGCGGACAGCGCCGGCGTGATCGCGCCGCCGATCGTCGACCTCTTTATCGAGAGCTCCGATCCGGTCCCGCCGGAGCTGGCGGCGAGCCTCGATGCGCAGGCCCGTGGGGCCTTGGCGACGGCGCTCTCCGCCAGGGAGATTGCCTCCGATGCCGCGGGGGCGACCGACGCGGTGCTGTTCGTCCGCGAGCGCGCCGTTGCGCTCACCGAGGCGCGTCACAGCCAGCAGACGTGGGCGAAAGTCGGCATCGTCGCCGGATTCGTAGTGGTCGTCGCCGCGGTGGTCATCCTTGCCGTGAGCGGGAGCAAGGGCTCGTCGTCGGTCGGCAAGGGCGCGAAGGCGCCGACGCCGAAGGCGGCGCCGGTCGCCGTGAAGCCCCGCGTCGTTCCGGTGTCGTCACCCAAGGTCGCGCCTCAGGTCGCGCGGGTGACGCCGCTGCCCAGGTCCCCGATGCCGAGGTATCCCGCGCCAGGCTACCCCGTGGCGAGGTACTACCGGCCTTCGCCGGTGTTCATCGGCTTCTACTTCGATTTCTGGATCCCTCCGCGGCCTCTCGTCCTTGCGCCGGAGCCCGTCGAAGACGCGTGGTATGCGGCCGACGCTCCGCCACCCCTCTCGCCGGATGCCCCATTTGACGACCCTGCGGATCTCTCCGAGCCGCCGCCGCCCGAGACCGAACCCCTCGCCGGCGTCGCCCTGCAGCTCCCTCCGCTCGCGCAAGCGGTGAACTTCCCGGTCGAGGATCGTGGGTTCTTCGAAGGTCCGAAGACGTCCGTGCAGCTCGACCTGCTCGACCGGGCCACCGGTCGGCTGCTCTGGTCGAAAGCAGTGACCGCCGACGAGGATCCCGCAGACGTGAAGGCCGTGGCGAAGCTGCTCGACAATGCGTTCGCGGGACAGACCTGGGCGCGCCGCAGCCGCTGACTGAGCCGCATCGGTGAATTGAGACGAAGGGCCGCCCCCTTCGCTTTTGCCGCGATTCGTCTTGACAAGGCTCCAATGGTCTGATGATCAGACCCCCTGAAGGTCAGACCAATGCCTCCGCCCCGTGACTCCTCCAGCGCGCACCAGTTCGAGACGGTCCGCAAGGTCCGCCGCTACGAGCAGGTGGCCGAGCAGATCCGCCGGCTGATCTCGGAGGGTGCGCTGAAGCCCGGCGATCTGCTCCCGCCGGAGCGCGACCTGGCCGTCCGCCTCGGCGTAGGGCGCAGCTCGGTCCGGGACGCGGTGCGGACGCTGGAGGTGATGGGCATCCTCGAACCGCGGCAGGGCCACGGCACGGTGGTGCGCGATCTCTCCACCGACTCGCTGGTGGTGCCTCTCGCCAGCGTCCTCACCCGCAAGCGCGAGATGGTCGCGGAGCTCCTCGACGTCCGGCGAATCATCGAGCCGGCGCTGGCTGCGCGCGCCGCCCGCAACGCCAGCGAGGACGAGGTCGAGGAGCTGGCGGAGATCCTCCGCCGCCAGGAGGAGAAGATGCGCCGCGGCGAGCCCGCCATGGAGGAGGACTCGCAGTTCCACTACGCGCTGGCGCTCGCCGCCCGCAACAGCGTCCTGCACCGCGTCCTCGACGTGCTGATGGACCTCTTGCGCGAGAGCCGCGCCCGGTCGCTGCAGGTCCCCGGGCGCCTCGAACGCTCGTACGCGGGCCACCGGCGCATCCTGCGCGCCATCAAGCGCCGAGATCCGGCGGCGGCGGAGAAGGCAGTCAAGCAGCACTTGAGCGAGATCGAGGCAATCCTGATGCGTCAGATTTGATGGAGGTGGAGATGGGCCGTCTTTTCGCAGTGGAGATCGTCTACCGGGGCATCTTCCAGAAGAAGCTCGCCGCGAACATCAGCCGCGCCATCGTGCTCGCGGCGCACAAGGAAGGAAAGCCGGGCATCTCGTTCGGGCGCTACGGCGACAGCCCCGAGCGCAACGGAATCCCCGCCAAGTATTTCGCCATCGTGGCCAGCGACGAGCTCACGCTGGAGGAGGGCAAGGCGAAATACGAGCCGAAGGAGGTGGACATCAGCATTTGCGTCGATGACACCCTCTTCAAGGGCGTGGAGTCGTGGGCCTGGTACGGTCTGCAGCCCATCAACAAGCTGCTCAAGCCCGGCGGGACGCTGATCGTCACCTCGCTCAAGGAACCGGAGCAGCTGATCCCGCTCGCCCACCGCAAGGAGACCCCGTACAACCTCGCCGTCCTCAAGGGTACGCCGAGCTTCTCCGGGCTCTGGGTCTACAAGGACGACCACACCGACGTGCGCGTCCTCGGCGTGATGGCCCGGGTGCTTCCGGAGCTGTTCAGCCTCGGTTCGGTGCAGGAGACCATCCGCGAGGAATGGAAGAACGAGCTGAAGGCCACCTCCGCGCTTCGCGCCTTCGAGCGCGTCAGCACCGTCACGGTCAACCCCAACCAGGGCAACCCGGAGGAACCCTACAAGTTCGACATGCCGAAATGGACCGAGATGCGCGAGGGAATCGCCATTCCCGGAATCCCCCTCGGCGGCCAGATGAAGGATCCGGTCACGGGCGAGGAAGGCGGGTGGCGTCCCGGCCGCAACACCACCTTCAAGAAGTGGGCGACCCGCACCATGCGTCCGGTGGTCGACTTCGAGAAGTGCATCAAGTGCACGCTGTGCTGGTTGCAGTGCCCGGACAGCGTCTTCGACGTCACCCCCGACGGGCTCTATGACGCGAACCTCGAAGCCTGCTGCGGCTGCGGCGTCTGCGAGGCGGTCTGCCCGGTAGAGAAGTGCGTCACGATGGTGAACGAGACGCAATTCACGGACAACGCCAGCCAGTGGGAGGCGTGGCGCACTGACAAGCCCGCCTACGAAGCGCACCTCGCCGAGTGGATCAAGGATCGGCCGGAACGGTCGCACGGCTTCCGCTTCCGCGGCCAGTACCAGCAAGAACTTCCCAACGAGTTCGCCCGGCAGGGCTGAGAGAGGGCTGCCATGGCTGAAGTGATTGCCCATACCCCCGAGCAGAAGCCCGCAACGGACCAGACCTCGCTGATCACCGGCAGCGAGGCGATCGCCGTCGCCTGCAAGCTGGCTGACGTCGACGTGATCACCGGATATCCGATCCGGCCCTACGACACCGTGATGCAGTACATCGCCAAGCTCGTCTCCAACGGCGAGATGGACTGCGAGTACATCATCGCCGAGGGCGAGCACTCGCAGTTCGAGATCGTCAAGCACGCCAGCGCCTGCGGCGCGCGCGTGTTCTGCGGCTCGTCGGGCGTGGGCTGGATGTACGCGATGGAGGCGCTCACCGTCACGCCGGCCTTGCGCATCCCGATGGTGGCGATGGTCGGCAACCGCGCCCTCGACGATCCCGGCGCCTTCGGCGTCGAACACAACGACGCCCTCGCCGTCCGCGACCTGGGCTGGCAACTGGTCTGGGTGGACAACGCGCAGGAGGCGCTGGACACGGCCTTGATCGCCTACAAGGTGGCCGAGGACCGCCGCGTCTTCCTCCCCTGCGCCATCTCCTGCGACGGCGCCTTCCTCACCCACTCGCAGGCGATCGTGAAGATTCCCTCGCAGGCGAAGGTTGACCAGTTCCTGCCAAGATACGATCGCGGTGACCTGCTCTTGCATCCGGACAATCCGATCACCGTCGCGCCGCAGGCCAACGAGGACTGGCTGATGGAGATCCGGCGCCAGACGGCGGCGGGGATGGAGCGCTCTCCGCAAGTCATCCGCGAAGCGTACACGCAGTTCACGAAGATCTTCGGGCGCGACTACGGCAATCCGTTCTTCGAGGAGTACATGACCGACGACGCCGACGTGGTGATCGTCGGGATGGGCACCTTGTCGAACCCGGTGCGCGTCGCGATCCGCGAGATGCGGAAAGACGGCAAGAAGGTCGGCTTCGTCCGCGTCCGCTGGTTCCGCCCCTTCCCCGCCGAGGAGCTGGCGAAGTCGCTAACGCGGTTCAAGGCGGTGGGGATCATCGACCGCGACTTCTCGCTCGGCGCGCCGCACTCCAGCGGCGTGCTGGCGACGGAAGTGCGCGCCGCGCTGTACCCGGTGGCGAACCGCCCGCCGCTGCTCGCGTTCATCTGCGGCCTGGGAGGCCGCGAGGTGACGCTGCCCGACGTGAAGAACATGACCGACAAAGTCTACGCCGCCGCGGCCGGCAAGCCGCAGCCCTTGACGCAGTGGATCGGCCTGCGGGAGTGACGGGAGAAAACCATGGCCATCAATGAGCGCGAGCTTGCGGACCTCGTCAACCTGCGCCCCACCCAACACACCGGACCTGTCAGGGGTGCGAGTCGGCGCTGGTGATGAAGATGATGGTGAAGGCGGCGGGCCCGCGCACCATCGTGCTCGGCAGCACCGGATGCATGTACGTCGCCAACACCACCTACTACTCGACGAGCTGGGTGGTGCCCTGGATGCACACGCAGCTCGGCTCCAGCGGCTCCGCCGCGCTCGGCGCCGCCGCGGCGCTGAAGGCGCTGATGCGCAAGGGCAAGATGAAGGAGGAGCCCATCAACGTCATCGCCTTCTGTGGCGACGGCGGCGGAGCGGACATGGGCCTTGCCGCCATCTCCGCCACGCTCACGCATCCCGACTACAACTGCCTGATCCTCATGTACGACAACGAGTCGTACGCCAACACGGACATCCAGCTTAGCGGCTCGACTCCCTGGGGCGCGCACACCACCTTCAGCCCGCCGGGCACCAAGAAGCGGATCATGCACCACCGCTGGAAGAAGAACATGGCGGGGATGATGGCGGCCGGCCACCCGGAGTGCCGCTACGTGGCGACGGTGGACATGTCCTATCCCGTGCTGGCGATGAACTCGGTGCGCAAGGCGCTCTCCATCGGTGGACCGACCTTCATCCACTCGCTCGATCCGTGCCCCAAGGGCTGGGACTACGATCCGATGCAGTCGCACGAGCTGGGTGAGCTGGCCGTGCTGAGCGGCGTGTGGCCGCTCTACGAGGTGGAGAACGGCGTGCTGCGGCTCGTGGGCAAGACGCGCGACCTCGCCGACGGAAGGCTGAAGCGCGTGCCGGTACGCGACTACCTGAACCGGCAAGGGCGCTTCGCGCACTTCACCGACGACGACATCGAGTACTTCCAGTCCAAGATCGACCAGATGTGGACCAAGTGGCTCGTGCCCGGAGTGATTCCCTTCCGCATGCAGGTGGAAGAGGATCGTCCGCCAGCCTGACCTTCAGGAAACGGGTCGTCGGTCGGAAGAGTCCGGCCGGCGACCCGCCGTCGGGGTGAAACCCCCTCCGACTTGACCGCGACCTTCGGCTTGTGCCTCCAATAGGACCATCGTCCGTCAGGACCATCGTCCCTCAGACGCTGGTCGCGCGCGTCCTGCAGAAAAAATCCGGGGAGGACACCATGAGGCAGCTGGGCTGGATGGGAAGGTCTCTCTTTCTCCTCGCCGTGGCGGTGGTGCTCGTTCCCCGGAGGGCTGCCGCCGCATGGCAGCCGACGAAACCGGTCGAGTTCGTCATCCCCGCGGGCACCGGGGGAGGGGCCGATCTGATGGCCCGGTTCGTCACCGCCATCATCCAGAAGGAGAATCTCGCCCCAGTGACCTTTCTCCCCACGAACAAGTCCGGAGGCGCGGGCGCGGAAGCTTTCCTCTACGTGAAGGAGAGCAAGGGCAATCCGCACGTCATCGTCATCACCCTCTCCAACCTCTTCACCACGCCGCTGCACACCGGGGTCCCATTCAACTGGAAGGACCTGACGCCGGTCTCCATGCTGGCGCTCGATTACTTCATCCTCTGGGTGAACGGCGAGACGCCGTACAAGACCGCGACGGACTACATCAACGCGGCGAAGGCCGGACAATTCAAGATGGGCGGCACGGGGGCGGCCCAGGAGGACCAGATCCTCACCATCCAGCTGGAGCAGAATTTCGGAATCAAGCTGATCTATGTGCCGTTCAAGGGCGGCGGCGAGGTCTGCACCAACCTGGTCGGCAAGCACGTCGACTCCACCGTCAACAACCCCTCCGAGTGCGTCGGCAACTGGAAAGCGAACCGCGTGCGCCCGCTGGCGGTGCTGGACAGCTCGCGGATCAAGCTTCCCGATTGGGACAAGATCCCCACCATGAAGGAAGCTACGGGCAAGGACGTCGCGTATCTCATGTTGCGCGGGATCTTCACCGCGCCCGGCGTCTCCAAAGACGTGCAGGACTACTACGTCGGACTGATGAAGAAGGTGACCCAGTCGGCGGACTGGAAGAAATACATTTCCGACAACGCCTTGAAGGACGACTTCATGTCCGGCCCCGAGTTCGTCAAGTGGCTCGAGCAAGCCGAGATCCTGCACAAGGATCTGATGAGCAAGGGCGGCCTGCTGAAAAAATAGCCGGGGAGGTCCTCGCCATGCGGACGGGACAGATCCTGATGGCGCTTGGCATCATCGCCTTCGCCGTCGCGGTGATGGTGCAGGCGGTCGATGTCGGATCGAGGTGGGTCGACGGTCAGGCAGGGGCGGGGTTCTTCCCCTTCTGGCTGGGAGTGCTGCTCGCGGTCTGCGGCGTGATCGCGCTCGTCCAGGCGGTGCGGACGTCGCCGGGAGCGGCGAAGTTCTTCCACGACCGGACCGGCGTGATGTCGGTGGTGAAGGTAACGGTGACCGCCGCCGGCATGCTCGTCCTCACCTACCTGGTCGGCTTCCGCCTGGCGTCGATCGCCTACCTCTTCGTGTACCTCCGCTTCATCGGCAAGCACCGCTGGCCGGCGGTCATCGCGATGAGCCTGCTCATCCCCATCAGCGGCTACTATCTCTTCGAGCGCGTTCTCCAGGTCGCTCTTCCCCGTGGGATCATCGAGATCCCCTACCTCGACTGAGAGTGGACCGTGGGGACGACCCTTCATGATTTGAGCTACGGCCTCGGGGTTGCAGTACACCCGGTCAACCTGCTCGCCGGCGCGCTGGGAGTGATCGTCGGGACCACTATCGGCGTGATCCCCGCGCTGGGCCCCACGCAAGGGGCGGCGCTGCTCCTGCCCATCGTCTTCCGCCTTCCACCCGCCACCGGGTTGATCTTTCTCTCCGGCCTCTACATGGGGGCGATCTACGGCGGCTCGGTGACCTCCATCCTCTTCAACATCCCCGGCACCCCGATGTCGGTCGCCAGCGCCTTCGACGGGTATCCGATGGCGCTGAAAGGGCACGGCTCCCGCGCTCTCGCCGGGTCGGCGTTGTCCGCGTTCATCGCCGGAACGGCGTGCATCGTCCTCTTCACCTTCTTCGCCCGGCCGCTGGCCGAATACGCCCTTACCTGGGGACCCCCGGAATACTTCTCGGTGATGCTCCTCGCCTATGCCGCGTTGGCCGGGCTCGAAGGCGGGAGCCTGGTCAAGAGCAGCATTTCCGTGCTCATCGGACTGATCCTCACCGGCGTCGGCGTCGACATCATCACCGGCATGCCGCGCATCACCTTCGGGTCCACCAACCTGCTGGCGGGCGTGAAGTTCCTGGTGGTGGTGGTGGGCATGTTCGGCATCGGCGAGCTCCTCCGCGCGGCGGAGGAGAACATCATGACGAAGTCGGCGGTGAAGGCGAAGGTCCGGATTGCGGACATCGTCGGCGCCCTGAGGGAGATGGCGGGGTACTGGAAGACGTTCCTCCGCTCCACGCTGATTGGGTTCTGGATCGGCGTCCTTCCCGGCACCGGCGCTACCCCGGCCTCGTTCGTCGGCTACGGGCTGGCGAAGCGCTTTTCGAAGAACCCGGAGAAGTTCGGCACCGGCGCGCTGGAGGGCGTGGTCGCGCCCGAGTCAGCCGCGTCTTCCGCTGAGGTAGGCTCGTTGCTCCCGCTGGTGACCCTCGGCATTCCCGGCTCGCCGACGGCGGCGGTGATCCTCGGCGCGCTGATGATCTGGGGCCTGCAGCCCGGGCCTTTGCTGATGATCGATCACCCGGAGATCGTCTGGGGCTTCATCGCCAGCATGTACATCGCGGCGACGCTCTCGATGATCCTCAACCTGTTCGCAATCCCGCTCTGGACCCAGATCCTCAAGATCCCTTTCACCGTCCAGGTCCCGCTGATCGTGTTCCTCTGTTACATCGGCGGGTACACCGAGAACAACACGCTCTTCACCATGTGGATGGTGCTGGTCTTCGGCGTGATCGGATTCCTGTTCAAGAAGTTCGGATACCCCCTCTCGCCGCTGGTGGTCGCCATCGTGCTGGGCGACGACACAGAGTCTTCGTTCCGCCGCAGCCTGATCCTCTCCAGCGGAAACCCGTCCATTTTCTTCACCCGACCCGTATCGCTCGTTCTGCTGCTGCTCGCGCTCGCGCTCTTCCTCTTCCCGCTCGTCTCGCCGGCGATGAAGAAATTCCGCAAGCGGCCGGCCGCGAGCGCGCGCATCGCGAAAGAAAGCGAGGCGGCGTCACCGGCGCCGCCGCTGCCTGAAAACGTCCAGGTCGACGGGTCCAAGGTGGAAGGAGGATGAGCTTTGCCAGGCGCACGAGACACATCCTCTGGCTCCTCGCAGCCAGTCTTGTCGCCCTGCAATGGATCGTCGTGCGGCTTGCCGGCGTGCAACTCCCGCATCTCTGGGTAGCGATTCTCTCCGGCGTCGGCATCTTCGGGGCAGCGGTCCTCCTCTCCTGGGCAGCGGAGGTCGCGCAGGTCGACATCCCGCAGAGCCTGGCGCTCGCGTTCCTGGCGCTGATTGCCGTGCTGCCCGAGTACGCGGTCGACATGTATTTCGCCTGGCAAGCGGGAAAGGACCCCACGTACACGCAGTACGCCACCGCAAACATGACCGGCGCGAACCGGCTGCTGATCGGCTTCGGCTGGGCGGCAGTGGTGGTGTGCTACTGGCTCAAGACTCGAAAGAAAGCGGTGGAGCTGGAGCCGTCGCATTCCATGGAGATTTCGTACCTGACGCTGGCGACGGCGTACTCCTTCGTCATCCCGCTCAAGGGCACGCTCTCCCTGATCGACACGGCGGTGCTGCTCGCCATCTTCGGGTTCTACGTCGTCTCCGCGTCCCGCGCGGGAATGTCGGAGCCCGAGCTGGGAGGGCCGTCCGAGCTGCTGGGCGAGCTACCCAAGTTCCAACGCCGGTCCGCGACGGTCGCCTTGTTCGCGATCGCGGGTTTGACCATCGGCCTGGCCGCAGAGCCGTTCGCGGAGAGTCTCCTGGCGACGGGCCGGGCCTACGGGGTGGAGGAGTTCATCCTCGTCCAGTGGATCGCTCCCCTGGCTTCCGAATCGCCGGAGTTCATCGTCGCCATTCTCTTTGCGCTGCGCGGCAATCCAGGCGCGAGCATCGGTACGTTGATCTCCTCGAAGGTGAACCAGTGGACGCTGCTCATCGGAATGCTTCCCCTTGCATACTCCGCCTCCTCCGGCCAAGCCACGGCGATGTCCCTCGATCGCCGGCAGGTCGAGGAGGTCCTCCTCACCGCGGCGCAGTCGCTGTTCGGCGTGGCGGTGATCGCGAATTTGCGCTTCTCGCTGATCGAGGCGCTGGTGATCGCGGTCCTCTTCGGAAGCCAGCTCTTCTTTCCCTCGCCCGCCGTGCGGTACGTCTATTCGTTCGGATATATCGCCCTCACCCTGATGTTCCTGATCACGAACCGGGATAACCGCCGCGGGTTCTTCGACGTCCGTCGCCTCCGTCCTGGTCATGCGACGAATGGCCCTGCGCTGACCTCGCGCTCCTGACCTCAGAGCAGGAACACCCAGGTCAAGACGACGAACAGCGGAATCAGGATGGCCACGCTGTAGGCCATGTATCCGAAGAAGCCCGGCATCCGGACCCCGCCCTGCTCGGCGATGGCCTTGACCATGAAGTTCGGGCCGTTGCCGATGTACGTGTTGGCGCCCATGAAGACCGAGCCGATGGAGATGGCCTCGAGCAGCGCGGCGCCGCGCTCGCTGAGCAGCAGCTCGCCCAGGTTTTCCGAGTTGGTGCCTACGGTGCCGCTCGCCGCGGAAGCGAAGGTCAGATAGGTAGGCGCATTGTCGAGAAAGGAGGAGAGCGTGCCGCTGGCCCAGAAATACTGCCAGGGGTGCTGGAGCCCGAGCTCGCTGCCTCTGGCGTTGAGGATGGCGAGAGCGGGGATCATGGTGGCGAAGATGCCCGCGAACAGCGCCGCCACTTCCAGGATGGGGCCCCAGGCGAAGCCGTTCTCGCCGCGCAGGCCTTTGGGGGTGGTCCACAGGGAGAGCGCCGCCATGGCCAGCATGCCCGCGTCCTGGAACAACGGGTGCAAGCGCAGGGTGCCGGACGCCAGCAGCACCGCCGCTACGCCTCCCAGATAGAGCAGGTTTCTCTTCCCGGCGATGCTCAGGGGAACCTGGTGCTTGACTGCGATCCGATCCAGGTCGCCGGGCCGGGCAAGGTCCTCCTGGCGGAAGATCGTCGAGTCCACGATGTAGAAGAGGACGAGCAGGATGCCGTTGACGAACATCCATTCCCGCCAGAGCCGCAACGTCCAGGTGAAGGGAACGCCGCGGAGGAAGCCGAGGAAGAGCGGAGGGTCGCCCATCGGCGTCAGCAAGCCGCCGCCGTTCGCGACCACGAAGATGAAGAAGACGAAGACGTGCGCCTTCCGCAGGCGGATGGAGTTGGCGCGCAACAGCGGCCGGATGAGCAGCATCGACGCGCCCGTCGTCCCGATCACCGAGGCGAGCACGGCTCCGATGGCGATCAGCACGGCGTTGAGGCCTGGAGTTCCGGCGAGGGTGCCCCGGACGACGATCCCTCCGGAGATGACGAAGAGGGCTCCGAGCAGGACGATGAAGGCCACGTACTCGCTGGCGGCATGCACCACTGCCGTGGGGTCGAGCGTGGCCGTCCAGATCGCCACGGGCACGCCGAGCACGGCGCTGAGGACCGCCTTGTTGAGGTTGGACTCCCAGAGCTTCCCGGCCGCCAGCGGCAGCACCGCGATGCAAACGAGCATGGCAGCGAAAGGGACCACGCTCCAGAGCGGAAGGAGGGTCCCGAGGTGCGGTGCGTTGGGGGTCGCTGCCAGGAGGCCGTGCACCGGGGCAACCTAGACGGCGCTTTCGCTGCAGTCCACAGCAGCTCCAGCGGTTCTCGTATTGAAATCTTCCGCTGCGAGGAGCGTATTGGGGCAATGAGTCCTGCCCGCGTTGCGCTGCTCGCGGCGGCCGCGGCCGCCTGCGCTAGCCAGAAGGGTCCGACGGCGCCACCTCCGGCGCAGCAGCACGGCGTGGAGCTCTCGGACATCGACCGCGGCGCCAACCCCTGTACGGACTTCTTCCAGTTCGCCAATGGGGCCTGGCGCAAGGCGAATCCGATTCCTGCCTCGATGCAGCGCTGGAGCCGCCGCTGGCAGGCGGGCGAGAAGAACAAGGAGCGTCTCAAGGACATCCTCGAGGAGATCTCGAGGCGGTCCGACTGGCCAGGCGGAAGCGTCGAGCGGATCGTCGGCGACGATTACGCCTCCTGCATGGACGAGGCGCGCGCGGAAGCATCGGGGATTGCCCCCTTGGCCCCGATGCTTGCGGAGATCGACGGAATCCGGTCGCAGGCGGATCTGCAGCGCGCGATCCGCCACCTGCAAACCGCGCTGGTCTTCGCGCCCTTCGCGCTCGGCGCGCAGCCCGACCAGCACGACCCGACGCGGACGACCGCGGACATTGGAGCGGCCGGGCTTGGCTTGCCCGATCGCGACTACTATCTGAAGCCTGAGCCGCGCTTCGCGGACGCGCGCGAGAAGTACCGCCTGCACGTGCAGCGCATGTTCGAGCTGGCGGGGGCGGCCGGAGCGAAGGAAGCCGCGGACGTCGTCTTCGCCTTCGAGAAACGGCTGGCGGAAGCCTCGCTGGACAACGTCGCGCTCCGCGATCCGAACAACCTCGATCATCCGACCTCGTTCGAGAAGCTCCGCGCCCTGACCCCGCACTTCGACTGGTCGGCGCTGTACGACGAGGCGAAGCTGCCGCAGGGAGAGCTGAACGTGGAGCAGCCGGCTTTCCTTGCCCAGTTCGAGAAGGAGCTGGCGCAGACGCCGCTGCCGGCCTGGCGCACCTATCTGCGCTGGCAGCTGCTCGCTTCGGCCGCGCCGTGGCTCTCGAAGGCTTTCGTCGAGGAGTCGTTCGCGTTCGATCAGAAGTACCTCGCTGGCGTGGCCGAGCTGAAGCCGCGCTGGAAGCGGTGCGCCGAATCCGCGGACTTCCGGCTCGGGGAGGCGCTGGGACGCAAATACGTCGAGCGCTACTTTCCTCCCGCGGCCAAGGGCAGGGTGCAGGAGCTGGTGCGCAACGAGCTCGCGGCGATGAAGGACATCATCGAGGGCCTGGGCTGGATGGGGCCGGAGACGAAACGGCGGGCGCTGGAGAAGCTCGCCACCTTCAACCCGAAGATCGGATATCCGGACAAGTGGAAGGACTATTCGGGCGTGCGCATCCGCCGTGATGCGCCAGTCTGGGAGAACGTGCTGGAGGGTCGGAAGTTCGTCGTCGACGACTTCCGCTCGACCATCGGGAAGCCCACGGATCGAGGGCGCTGGGGCATGACTCCGCCCACCTCCGATGCGTACTACAACCCGCTGCTCAACGAGATCGTCTTTCCGGCGGGCATCCTCCAGCCGCCGGCCTTCGATCTCGAGGCTACCGACGCCGTCAACTATGGCGCCATCGGCGTCGTGATCGGCCACGAGATCAGCCATGGTTTCGACGATCAGGGGGCGCAGTTCGACGCCTCCGGGCGGCTGCACAACTGGTGGACCGCGGCGGATCTCGAGTCCTTCCGCCAGCGCGGCCAGTGCGTGGTGAACCAGTTCGAGGGCTTCTACATCGAGCCTGCCATCCATCACAACGGGCGCCTGGTCCTTGGCGAATCGATCGGCGATCTCGCCGGCGCGCGCATCGCGTTCGCCGCGTTCCAGAAGGCGCTGGGCCAGCATCCGCAACCGGTCCGCGACGGGTTCACGCCCGAGCAGCAGTTCTTCATCGCCTGGGGACAATTCCGCGGCGACGAGACGCGGCCCGAGACGCAGCGCTTGATGGTCCAGGGCGATCCGCACCCCATCGCCAAATACCGGGTGATCGGACCTCTCTCGAATCTGCCGTCGTTCCAGCAGGCCTTTTCTTGCCGTTCGGGCGACGCCATGGTGCGGCCGGCAGCGGAGCGCTGCGAAGTCTGGTGAGTTGCGGGAAGTCGCGGCGGGTCCCATTTGAACTGGCAAGGTGCGAGCCGTCCGCGATCGAAGCCCCCGCTCGCTTGCCTTCGGAGCGGCGCGCGGAGTCGTCCTGGCGCTCGCCTGCGCATGGGGTTTGTGGCTGCTCGCTGCGCAGGTGTTCCTCTGGACGCCGCTCCTCCGCCACCTGATCAATGCGCACACGCCGAAGGTCCACCTCGAGTACCGGTCGGCATGGTCCTGGTGGCCCGGGAGCGTGCATGCGCGCGGCCTGGTGCTGACCGGGCAGGACCGTGCGGTGCAGTGGCGTCTTGCTCTCGATGAGGTGACGAGCTCGATCGCCATCGGGCAGCTTCAGTCGCGGCTCTTTCATGCCACCGCCGTGCACGTTCGCGGGGTCGAGTTCGCACTCCGGCGCCGTCTGCGTCCCGTCGAGATGACGCTGGGTCGCCTGCGCGGCCTTCCGGTGATCGCCGGTCTCGAGGAGCTGCCGCTCCGCGAAGAGGGACCCAACGACGAGCTTCCCGACTGGCGTTACCGGTTGTTCACCGTCTGGCTGGAGGACATCGCGGCTTCCGAAGTGCGCCAGATCTGGATCGATCAATGGCGCGTAGACGGAGCAGCGGAGCTCGCCGGTGCCTTCTACCTGAAACCGCTCCGGGAGGTCCTCGTCGCTCCCGGCGAGGCGCGCCTGCACGGCGTCGCGGTCAGCGGCGCGGGAGCTCCGGTCGCCGGACGAGTCGAGGGGAAGCTGCTGGTGACCCTCAGCAAGTTCGATCCACGGCAGCTGACGATGGAGCGGTTCTTTCACGCCGCCAATGCGGACGCGGATCTGCGGGGGCGGATCGCCGGCATCGATGTTCTCGGCGGCATCGGCGGCGCCGGTCCGGCGCACTTGTCCGCGCGCATGCGGAAGGGGCGGATCGAGACGGGGGATGCGTCGTTCGATGCCGGTCCTCTGGCTGTTCGCGGTGTACGCGCCGCGGGCGCGACGGTGCGATTCGCTTCCGGTGACCGGATGCGCGCAACGCTCTCCGTACAGCGCGCGCGGCTGCAACAGCGGATCCTCCGGGCGCGGACCGTGGAGACCACGGTCGCCGGCGCTCCGATTGATTTCGCCGCGCTCAGGCCTCCGGGTTGGTTCGCGTTCGACGTCCGCGGAGGACGTGTCGACGATGCCCGCCGCCTCGGAGGCCGGCTGTTCGGAAACGAGCGGGTCAGGGCAGGGAGAGGATCGTTCTCCGCACACCTCGCGGGTCCGCTCCATCGGCTCGCCGGACACGCGCGCGTGGCGCTCTCGCAACTCCAGATTTCCGCCCGCGGCCTGCAGATCCGGGGAGAGTCACGGGCCGACCTGCGCATCGCAGGTCTGGACCCCTGGCGCGGCGCCGATCTCGCGGGCACGCGCGTGTCCGTGGACGCTGGCCGCCTCGTTCCCGACGAGGAGATCGGACCCGGATGGTGGGGCCGGGCCGTGCTCACGACGGCGCGGCTGCGCTTCCACCCCTTGCGCGTCGATGCGGCAGTGGAGGCGCAATGCCGCGACGCGCGCCCCATCGTCGGCGTTTACGCGCATCTGAAGGATCTGCCTGGGTTCCTCAACAGCCTGTTCGGAATGGACGGCCTGTCCGTGCGCGCGTCAGCGCAGGGCGGGCGGGGCTGGTTCCTGCTGCCGCTGCTCGCCGCGGAGGGCAATGGTGCGTCGATCCGGGCCACGTTGCGCCAGGACGTGAGAGGGCAGCGTGGGGCGGCGCTGCTCACCGCGCACGGCATTCCCGTCGCCCTCGATCTCGACGGCGGAGGCAGCAGTCTGCACCTCTTCGGTCCGGGCGACTTCTTCGCCGACCGCGAGCGGGAGCTGCGCGCCGAGCCCGTCGTCCGGCCCGCGCCGCGGCTGGCTCGGCGCGCCACTCCTTTGGCCCGACGCCCGCTACCGCGCCCGCGCTGATACTGTTTGCCCGATGACGCCACTTCTCCTCGCCGCGATGCTGGCGGCCGCGCCCGCCGAGCTCGTCCCGCCCTCGCCTCCGCCCGCAGCGGCGAGCGGCGCTTCCGGGTCCATCGATCCCGCCGCCGCGACGCGGGCGTATCTCGACGAGCTACCGCCCGATCAGCGCGCCCGTTCCGACGCCTACTTCGAGGGCGGTTATTGGCTTCACCTGTGGACCTTTCTCTGGGCAGCCGCCATCTTCGTCGTGCTCCTTCATACCGGGCTCTCGGCGAAAATGCGGGATCTGGCTGTGCGGGCGACGAGGATTCGTGCGCTGCAGACGGCGCTCTACTGGACGCAGTTCGTCATCGCGGTGGCCGTCCTCTCCTTCCCTCTTTCGGTCTACAGCGATTTCGTCCGCGAGCACCGATACGGGCTCTCGAATCTGTCGTTCGCGGCGTGGATGGGTGAGGAGCTGAAGGGCCTGGCGATATCGATCGTGCTCGGGGGATTCGCCATGATGGCGCTCTACGCGATCGTGCGGAGGCTGCCGCGGACCTGGTGGATCTGGGGCGCCGCGGTCACCATCGCCTTCGCCGCGTTCGGCGCGCTGATCGCGCCCGTGCTGATCGTGCCGTTGTTCAACAATCCGAAGAAGCTGCAGGACGCGCGCGTGGTCGCGCCCATCCTCTCGATGGCGCGCGCGAACGGCATCCACACCGGCGAGGTCTGGGAGATCGACGCCTCGAAACAATCGAAGCGCGTCAGCGCAAACGTCAGCGGCCTCTTCGGTACCGAACGAATCACGCTCAACGACAACCTGCTCAATCGCGCCTCGCTGCCGGAGATCGAGGCCGTGATGGGCCATGAGATGGGGCACTACGTCCTCAACCACATCCACAAGGGGCTGATGGAGATCGGGATCGTGATCGTGGTCGGTTACGCGCTGATCGCCTGGCTCTTCGAGCGCCTCCGCCGCCGGTACGAGGCGCGGTGGCGAGTCCAGGACGTCGGCGACCTCGCCGGCCTCCCTCTGGCCGCGTTGCTCTTGTCGACGTATCTGTTCCTGCTCACTCCGGTGCTGCACTCCATCGTCCGCGGGCAGGAGTACGAGGCGGATATCTTCGGGCTGAACGCGGCGGGCAAACCGGACGGCTTCGCCCAGACGGCGCTCAAGCTGTCGGAGTATCGGAAGCTGGATCCGGGTCCGCTCGAGGAGTTGTTCTTCTACGACCATCCCAGCGGCCGCACCCGCA
The DNA here is from genome assembly GCA_005879535.1 of Deltaproteobacteria bacterium. Taxonomy (NCBI): domain Bacteria; kingdom Pseudomonadati; phylum Myxococcota; class Myxococcia; species Deltaproteobacteria bacterium. The sequence continues at coordinate 24,966 of VBKI01000096.1, forward strand.
TCTTCGCGGCCATGCGCTGGAAGGCGGAGCACCCGGAGACCTGGGCTACCGCCGGCGCCAGCAAATGACGTGAAGAGCGGAGCCGCGCTTTCGCCGGATCGCGGTCAGAAGGCCGAGCAGACCGACGGCCTCCCATCCGCCGCCGGCAGCGGAGCATCCGCACCCCCCCTGGTTCTGGACGCGGAGCGGAAGCGGGCTCGGGCCGCCGCCCTCGGTGGACCAGGTGATCTCGGCCGGCGGCGACTCCTGCGCGCGAAGATGGAAGAGTGCGACGTGCGCGGTGGACGGCGCGGTCGCGCTGATCGCGAGCGCCGCGTTCGCCAGACGAGCTCCCGCAGCGGCCGAGATCAGCAAGTCTGCGCTGCCGCCGGCGACGATTTGCGCCGGCTCGAAACGAGCCGTGGCGCCGCCGGGCAGTCCCGACGCCGAGAAGGTGATCGGCTCGGCGGATCCGAAGAGCGGCCGAGTCCCGACGCGCATGCGGGCGGTGGCACCGGCAGCGACGGTGATCGTGTCGGCTTCGAGATCCATCGCGAAATCGGCATCGACCAAGTCCAGCGCGCCCCCGCTCGTTGACGCGGTTCCGTCGGCGGCGACGGCTCGGACTGCATATCCCTGACCCCGCCCGACCTCGGCGTCCACCGCTGCGCTGAGCGTCAGGGTCGCCGTCTCGCCCGGGGAGACGGTCGCGGGCTCGATTCGCGCGTCCACGCCGGGCGGCAATTCCACGACCGACAGCGAGAGCACCTTCGTCGCCGCTGCCAGCCGCAGCGCCGCCGTGTCCAGTGGGAAGGAGAGCGTCCTCCCGCGCCCCAGCACCTCTGCCCCTCGCCGGGGCCACACGGCGAAATCGGGCGACGAGGCGCAGCCCGGGAGCTGGAAGCTGAAGATGCGCGTGCGCCAGTTGAACACGCCGTCCGCGGGAATGTACTCGTTGGTGTACCAGAAGGTGCACTCGTCGCCGGGGTCGACGGACATGCTGCTGTAGTCGCCCCAGCGCAGCGACGACGACTGCGACCCGCCGCTGCTCGCGGCAACGGCTTCTCCCTGAGCCATCTCTCCGGGCGGATCCGAGGCGAGGTGACCGGTGTACGCGATGGACGGCATGGTGTCGGCGCTGGAAAGGCTGAATCCCAGGCCGATGTTGCCGGCGCGATCGCTGGCGGCGCTGGCCATCCAACGGTAGCCGTCGTCCGGCGCATATGTCCCTTGCTGCGCGAGCGCGGGGATCCCTCCCGGGTCCTGGATCTCGTACCAACGGACGCCGACTGCGTCCCGCACGGAGACCGAATGGTTCACGACCAGCGACCGGCGGCCTCCGAAATTTCGATACGCCGCCCGGAACATCATCCGGTCGCCGAGGGCGTCGAGCCTGGAAGAGCCGGCACCGGGTTGCGGGATGCAAGCGCTGCCCCGGGAAGCGATGCACGCTTCCGCGAAGGGAGCGACGGGAAGCGTCGCGCGCTCGACGAAGCTATTGAGCGGCTCGCTCCAGTCGGCGTGGAACCGGTAGAGGGCGAGCGCGTTGCCGACGAAACCGACGGCCGTGTTCGGTTCGTCCTGTGCCGGCGGGAGGATGCCGTCGAGATCCGCCGGAGTGATCCCGCTCGATGGGTCGTCGATGGGAATGCACTGCTGCGCCGCCGGCTCCGCCGCCAGCATCTTCAGGCGGTCGAAGACGCAGTAGACGATCCCGCGGAACTCGCCTCCGCCGGAGCTCGCAAAGGTGTTGTAGGTCGCGTAGTACCCGTCGGACCAGACGCCGAGCTTCGGGTAGTCGTGGAACTCGGCGTACGAGTAGTCGTAGCGCGCCCACTGACCCATTGGATCTCCGTCGCGCGAGACGGCGAGGCACACGTGGTAGGGGCGGTCCCCCTCGCGCGTGTTCGCGAGCTGCGAGATCAACCAGCGGTCGGCGAGCGGGTCGTAGAGGACGATCCCGTCGCCGTCGCCCCGGGCCTCGCACGCACCACCGAAGCCCGCGAACAGCGTCCGCGTGGAGATGGGTCCGAGCAGAGCACGGCCGTCTTTTGCGAACATGGCGATGCTTGCGTTGACGATCTGCACGAAGTGGAGGGGCCCGACGTCGCCTTGCGGATCGGGCGGTACGCCCTTGACGTCGAATGCCCGGGAGCTGGCGCCGAGAAAGCCGCTGCCGATGCCGTCGAAGGTGATCGCAGTCCGGGGAAGCAGCAGCGGGGCAACGCTGTCCTGGAGCACCGGATCGCGGGAAGGTGGCGCTGCCTGCATCTCGTGCGGCACCGGCCGCGGGCCCAGCTCGATCTCTTCGTCGTTGTCTTCCGCGGGGGCCGCCGCGAGCAGCGTCAGGGGAGCGGAGATGTCATGATGCTCGGCCCGCAACAGCGTCCCACGCGAGCGTGGCGCGGCGAGCGCGCTCCCGGCGAGGCACAGCAGCAGCGCAGCGGCGGCCCGGGGCATCGCGGTACGCTAGGGGCGGGCGATGGCAAACGGCGCCCCCCGCGCTGCCGATCTGACCGAAAGAAGCGAAAACCGGCCGGTTTCCCGCCTCTGCTACCTGTGCACTTCCACACGCAACTCGCCGCGGGGCGAGTTTGAATGTTCGGTTCTGAACTCGCCCCGGGACGAGTTGGAGTGTTGGCTTTTGAACTCGCCCCGGTGCAAGCTCCCGCCTAGCCCGGCGCGGGGTCGCGCCGGCTGTCCCGCAGGGCCGCGGTGGTCCGCGCGCTGCCAAGGGACTAGGCGCCGAGGAACGCCGCCTTGACTTCGTCGTTGGCGAGCAGATTTGCGCCCGTCCCCGACAGCGCGATCTTTCCCGTCTCCAGCACGTACCCGCGCGCCGCGATGCGCAACGACTGGTACACGTTCTGCTCGACCAGCAGCACGGAGGTGCCTTGCGCATTGATCTGCGCGATGGTGTCGAAAATCGTCCGTACCAGGAGCGGCGAGAGACCCAGCGACGGCTCGTCGAGCAGCAGCAGGCGCGGCTTCGCCATCAGGCCGCGGGCGATGGCGAGCATCTGCTGCTCGCCGCCCGAGAGCGTGCCTGCGGCCTGGCCGATGCGCTCGCGGAGCCTTGGAAAGAGCGTCAAACCCCGCTCCAGGTTCTTCGAGCGGTCGCCGCGGGCGGTCCGGGTATAGCTGCCCATGCGCAAGTTCTCGAGCACCGTCATTTCCGGGAAGACGCGGCGGCCTTCCGGCACCTGTACGAGGCCGAGCTCGACGACCTGGTGCGAGGAGAGCCGGGTGAGATCGTGACCGTCGAACACGATGCTCCCGGAGCGGGGACGGGCCAGGCGGGAGATGTTCCGCAGGGTGGTGCTCTTCCCCGCGCCGTTGCTGCCGACCAGCGTGACGATCTCGCCCGCGTTCACGCTCAGCGAGACGCCGCGCAGCACCTGCACGTCGCCGTAGGCGAAGTCGAGATCGCGCACCTCGAGCAGCACCGTCATGCCTTCGCGCCTCCGCTGTCGCCGAGGTAGGCAGCCATCACGCGCGGATCGTTGACGATCTGTTGGGGCGACCCCTCGGCGAGCTTCTCGCCGGAGTTGAGCACGACGATGCGGTCGCAGGTGCGCACGATGGCCTTCATGTCGTGCTCGATCACCACCTGGGTCAGCCCGTGCTTCTTCACGTCGAGGATCAACCTGATGATCTCCTCGCTCTCCCGCGCATTGAGGCCACCCATGACTTCGTCGAGCAGGATCATCCGGGGCTTCGTCGCCATGACGCGCGCCAGCTCCAGCTTCTTGCGCTCGCCGATGGGCAGACCTCCGGCGAGGACCTCCGTGCGCTTCTCCAGCCCGACCACGCGCAGCTGCTCGAGAGCAATCTTCTCCGCTTCCGCGACGGAGTTGGTGCGGCACAGCGCCCCGACTACGGTGTTCTCGAGCACGGTCAGTTTCGCCAGGGGCCGCACTTTTTGCCAGGTCCGCGCCATTCCAAGCTTGCACACCTTGTCGGGCGAGAAGCCGTTGATGCGCTGGCCGTCGAAGATCACTTCTCCGCGCGAGGGCGGGTAGAAGCCGGTGATGCAGTTGAACAGCGTGGTCTTGCCAGCACCATTGGGGCCGATCAGTCCAAGGACGATGCCGGGCTCGACGGAGAAGGAGACGTCCTGGTTTGCCTTCACGCCGCCGAAGAACCGGCTGACGTTCCGCACTTCGAGCAGCGCCGTCACCTCGCCGCCGCCTTCCTGCGCAGCCGGTGCGCGATGAAGCCGAGGAAACCGTCCGGCATGACGAGGATCACCACGATCACCAGGATCCCGTACACCAGCAGGTGCGCCTGCGCGATGGAGGCGCGGAGCGCCTCGGAGATCAGCACCAGAACCACCGCGCCGAGCACGGGCCCGGCCACGGTGCCGATGCCGCCGATGATGGCCGTCAGCACCATCTGGATGGAGACGTCGATCCCGAAGACCTGATTGGGCTCGATGAAGCCGACGTAGAACGCGGCGAAGCTGCCGACCAGCGCGGTGCAGGCCGCCGAGATACCCAGCGCGGCGTTCTTGACCATCGTGAGCGGGATGCCGAGGGAGTGGGCAGCATCCTGGTCCTCGCGGATGGCCTGCAGGTAGTACCCGAGCTTGCTCCGCTTCACCACGTAGTTGACGGCGATGGTGAAGACCGCCATCGCCAGTCCCATATAGAAGTACGGGGTCTTGCTGTTCCAGTCGGTGATCACGGTGCCGCCCAGCTTCAACGGCGGCAGGTCCGAGGCGAGGATTCCTTCGGCGCCGTTCGTGAGGTCCTTGGTGTTGAGCGCGAGCAGGCGGATGATCTCCGCGACCGCGATACTCGCCAGCACGAAGTAGGGCCCGCGCAGGCGGAAGGTGATCCAGCCCACCACCAGGGCGATGATCACGCTCAGCGCCACCGCCGCCCAGACGCCGAACCAGGGCGCGATCCCCTTGCGCTGCAGCAGGACGAACGCGGTGTAAGCGCCGAGTCCGTACCAGGCGGAGTGGCCGACGGAGTACTGACCCGCGAACCCGCCGATCACGTTCCAGCTCTCGCCGAGGGCGATGGCGATGAACAGCAGGATGAAGATGTGCAGAGCGTACGGGCTCTCGACCCAGATCGGGATCAGGGCCAGGACCACGGCAGCGGCTGCGCAGACGACGAGCGTCTTCACATGCGGCTCTTTCCGAGAAGGCCGGAAGGCTTGAGCAGCAGCACGAGGAGGAAGATGACGTAGACGCAGAGATCCTTCCACCCCGAGCCGATGTACGTCGCGGAGACCGACTCCGCCACGCCGATCAACACCCCGCCGAGCGTTGCCCCGATGATGCTGCCCATTCCGCCGAGCACGACGACCACGAACGCCTTCAGCGTGAACGCGCCGCCCACCTGCGGGTAGATGTAGTAGATGGGTGCGACCAGCGCGCCTGCCGCTCCGGCGAGCGCCGCGCCGAGCCCGAACGCCACGATGCCCATGGTGCGGACGTTCACGCCCATGAGCTGCGCGGCGTCCCGGTCCTGCGCAGTGGCGCGGATGGCGTGACCGATGTCCGTCTTGACCAGGAACCAGTACAGGGCGGCCGTGATCACCGCCGTGATCAGGAAGCAGTAGATCAGCGGCGTGGACAGGTGCATGGGCCCGAGCGCCACGCTCGACGATGAGTAGCTGGTGGAAAGGATCCGGTAATCGCTGGTGAAGGCGAGCATGGCCACGTTCGAGAGCACGAGGCCGATCCCGATGGTGAGCAGGATCTGGTTCTGCGGCAAGGCGTCGAGGACCCGGTTGATCAGCGAGCGCTGCAGGATGGCTCCGAGGAGGAAGAGGACGGGCATCGTCACCAGCACGGAGACGAACGGATCGACTCCCAGCAGCACGAAGACCCAGAACGTCGAGTACATTCCCACCATCACCAGCTCGCCCTGGGCGAAATTGATCACGCGCATCACGCCGAAGATCAGCGTGAGCCCGATGCCGGTGAGCGCGTAGACGCCCCCGATCAGGACGCCGCTGAAGATGGACTGCATCAACACTGCCATTCAGCGCTCCGGAGCGAGGCGCGCAAGGACCGCGTCTGCCTCGCGAATGATCTGCGCCACCAGCTCGGCGGCAGGAACCTCGCGCGCCAGGGCCGCCGCCTGGCCGGCCCAGAGCGAGAGCAGCCCGGAGTCGCCGCGCTGGGTCGACGCGGCGCGCATGTCCCGCGTGAGCGAATTCTGTACTTGGTAGGGTGCGAGCGGCGCGCCGGCCATCTCGCGGGTGAATCGGTTGCCCAGCCCGCGCGCTGCGCGCCCGGAGAACGCTCGCGTGATCACGGTGGCGTCGTCGCGGGCTTCGCGCAGAGCGGCCCGGTAGGGCGCGCTCGTCCCCGCCTCGGGACAGCGGAGGAATGCCGTGCCCAAGGACACGGCGCTGGCGCCGAGAGCCAGGGCCGCGGCGAAGCCCCTTCCGTCCATGATCCCGCCGGCGGCGATCACGGGGACACGCACCGCATCGACGATCTGCGGGACCAGCGCCATCGTCCCGATCAACGGCGGCTCCACGTCCCGATCGAAGGTGCCGCGATGACCTCCTGCCTCCGCTCCCTGGGCGCAGACGAAGTCCACTCCTGCCTGTTCCAGCGCCCGCGCCTCGGCGACCGTGGTCGCTGTGCCCATCGTTGCCACTCCTGCTTTCCTGCAGGCGTCGAGCATCTCGGGGGGCGGGATGCCGAAAGTGAAGCTGAACACCGGCACGCGCTCCTCGATCAGCACCGGAAATACGTCCTTCAGTAGCACCGGCGCCGGCGGAGCGGGCGGTGGAAGGTCCAACTCGGTACGAAAGCGCGCGAGCACCCTTTGGGCAGCCGCCAGCGTCGCGTCGTCCGCCGGGACGCCGTCGTCCGCAAAGAGGTTGATCGCGAACGGCCGTGACGTCGCTGCCCGGATCGCGCGGATCACCTCGCGCGCCCTCTCGGGCGCGAGATAGGCCGCACCATACGATCCGAGCCCACCCGCTTCGCTCACCGCCGCGCAGAGGGCAGGCGTGGAAGGACCGCCCGCCATCGGCGCAAGGACGAACGGATGCTGGATGCCCATCCGCGTGGTGAAAGCAGTGGGCCGCACGTCCGGCGGCCTAGGTGAACACCTGGTCCCGGATCTGCACGTGCTTCGGCTCGCGGACGAAGAGCGCGCCGATCACCACGGTCATGATCGACACGATGATCGGGTACCAAAGGCCGGCGTAGATGTTGCCGGCCTTGGCGACGATGGCGGTCGCGAGCAGAGGGAGCATGCCGCCGAACCAGCCGTTGCCGATGTGGTAGGGCAAGGACATCGACGTGTACCGGATCTGCGTCGGGAACAGCTCCACCAGGAACGCGGCGATGGGGCCGTACACCATGGTCACGTAGATGACCATGATGACCAGCAGGAGCTCGGCCATCACCCAGTTGACCTGGTTAGGGTCGGCCTTCGCCGGATAGCCGGTGGAGGTCAGCGCGGCCTTGTACTTGGCCTCGTCCCAACCGCGCAGCTCGGTGTTGCCGATCTTCATCACCACCGCTTCGCCGGCCATCGCCGGGTGCGAGTTGAAGGAGAGCCCGGCCTTGCCCAGGAAGTCTTTGGCCCTGTCGCAAGGCGTCTGCTTCGACCAGGGGCCGATGAAGATGTGGAAATTGCATTCGGAGGCGTAGATGTCGATCGGCACCTTCTCCTGGTACGCCTCGAGCGCCGGGTTCACGTAGTGCGTGAGGCCCTTGAAGAGCGGGAAGTACGTCACTGCCGCGATCAGGCATCCGGCGAGGATGATCTTGAGCCGGCCGATCCTGTCGGAGAGAGCCCCGAAGACGAGGAAGAAGGGCGTGCCGATGAGCAACGAGAGCCCGACGAGCCAGTACGTCTTGATGAAGTCGAGCTTCAGGTAGATGAGGAGGAAGAACAGCGCGTAGAACTGGCCAGTGTACCAGACCACGCCCTGGCCGGCCGTCGCCCCGAACAGAGCCAGCCCGACGAACTTGTTGTTCGGATACTTGAAGAAGCTGTCGTGGATGGGGGACTTGGACCGCTTGCCCGAGCTCTTCATGCGCTGGAAGACCGGCGACTCCTGCAGCTTGAGCCGGATGTAGATGGAGATCAGCAGCAGGGGGATCGAGACCCAGAACGCGATGCGCCAGCCCCAGTTCGAGAACGTGCCCGCCGCCATCGTCGAGCGGCAGATGCCGATCACGAACAGCGCCAGGAACATCCCCAGCGTCGCCGTGGTCTGGATCCAGGCCGTGTTGTAGCCGCGCTTGGTATCCGGCGAGTGCTCCGCCACGTAAGTGGCCGCGCCGCCGTACTCGCCGCCGAGCGCGAGGCCCTGCGCGAGGCGGAGACCGACCAGGATCAGCGGAGCCGCGAAGCCGATGCTGGCGTAGGTCGGCAGGAAGCCGACCAGCACGGTCGCCATGCCCATCACCACGATGGTGACGAGGAAGGTGTATTTGCGCCCGACGAGGTCGCCGATGCGCCCGAAGATCAGGGCGCCGAAGGGACGCACGAGAAAGCCGGCCGCGTACGCGCCGAACGCGCCGAGCAGCGCGGCTGTCTGGTTGCCCGGAGGGAAGAAGAGAGCCGCGAAGAAGGGGGCGAGAATCGCGTAGAGATAGAAATCGTACCATTCGAAAACGGTTCCAACGGACGACGCGATGATGACCCGTCGTTCTGCTGCTGCGTCGACGCTGGTAGCTGCTCCGACAGGCACTGCTTCGGTGGCCGAGCTCATGCGTCCTCCTCCTCCGGATTCTGCGTCGCAAACAGGGGGTCCCGAAGGACCAAAAGGGGTTTGCTACGGCCGCAACAGGAGAGAACAGCGCTTGCAAAATCGTGCAGGCTCTGTAGCACGAGCTTAGAAAATTTTTCAAATGCAAGCGACTCAGGTCTGTTCGTCGCGCTCGTGGCGCCGTTGTTCCTCGCGGACCATCTGCGTGACTGCCCGGAGGGCAGCCGAGAATGCGGGCGACGCCTCGTCGCGCGGCCTGGGCAGCGTGACCTGCACGATTTCTTTCACGGTTCCGGGACGATACGTCATCACCACCACGCGGTCGGCGAGCAGAAGGGACTCTTCGATGCCGTGCGTCACGAACACGATGGTCTGCTTCAACTCTGTCCAAATGCGTAGCAATTCGTCTTGCATTGAACGCCGCGTCAGCGCGTCGAGCGCGCCGAACGGCTCGTCCATCAACAACATCGGCGCATCGAGCGCGAGCGCGCGGGCGAGCGCGACCCGTTGTCGCATTCCTCCCGAAAGGTCCTTCGGAAAGCGGTCGCCAAAGCCGCGCAGCGCCAGCTTTCCCAACAGCGCGTCGGCCTTCTCCCGCGCTCCGGGATCGCCGCGGATCTGCAGCCCGAACGCGACGTTCTCCCGGACCGTCATCCAGGGAAAGAGCGCGTATTCCTGGAACACCATGGCGCGGGCGGGCTCGGGCTCCTGGACCGGCTTACCAAAGGCAAGGATCTCCCCCGAGCTGGGCCGCGTGAATCCGGCGATGGCGTTGAGCAGGGTGGATTTGCCGCAGCCCGAGGGCCCGAGCAGGCAGACGAACTCACCCGCCGCCACCTCGAGGTCGATCCGGTCCAAGGCGACGATGCCGCCGAACTCCTTGCGCACGCTCCGCACCTGGATGGCGGCCTCAGGCATGCTCGAGCCCGCGGTGCCAGCGGAGCAGGCGATCGTTGATCCGCGCCATCACGGTGTCGATGCCGAGGCCGATCACGCCGATGGAGATCATCCCGGCGAGGATCTTGTCGCTCCAGAAATACTCGCGGGCTTCGAGGATCCGGTATCCAAGGCCACTGTTGACGGCGATCATCTCCGCCACGATCACCACGATGAACGCCACGCCGACCCCGACGCGCATTCCGGCGAGGATGGAGGGCATCGCTGCGGGGAAGAGGACGCGCCAAAAGAGTGTCCGCCCAGGTGCCCCGAGGTTCTGCGCCGCGCGGACGTAGATCGCGTCCACGTTGCGGACGCCGGCGATGGTGTTCATCAGCACTGGAAAGAACGCGCCGAGCGAGATGAGGAAGAAGGCGGGCGGGTTCCCCAGCCCGAACCAGAGAATGGCAAGAGGGATGTAGGCGATGGGCGGGATGGGGCGGAGCAGTTGCACCAGCGGGTTGAACACTTCATAGACGCGGTCGCGCGCTCCCATCCAGAGGCCGAGCGGCAGCGCAAGGCCGGCGCCGATGGCGAAGCCGACCGCGACGCGCAAGAGCGTCGCGGCGGCATCCCGCGGCAGCTCGCCGGTGACCAGGTACTCCCACCACTTGCGGGCCACCTGCGACGGCGGCGGAAGGATGGCCGGGCTCACGTGCGCGAGACGGCACACCAGCTCCCAGATGACGAGCGCGGCGGCGATGATCGCGATGGAGCGCAGCGCCTTCATTTCACGGCGAGGGCGCGCTTGGCTTCCAGCAGCAGATCGAGGCGGACGAATTCGGTCGCCTTCGGCGTCTTTGCCATCTTCCCCACGCCGTACTTCGACATCAGATCGGCGGTGATCTGCACCTGCCCGGCGCTGATGTCGTAGGTGAAGGCGGCGTTCTCCAGCGCGTCCTTGTACTCCTCGGCGGTGAGCTGCCCGCGGAACATCTTCTCGCGCACGTACTTCTCCGCCTCCTGGGGATTGTCGATGAACTCCTTGGTGGCCTCGACGAAGCACTTCATCGTCCGCAGCGCGACGTCGCGGTTGGCGTAGAGCTTCTCGGTCATCACCAGCGCGCGGACCGGCTCTCCGAGCGGCGTGTCGTACGGCTTCACCAGCTCGACCGCGTAACCCTGCCGGATGGCCTGCGAGGATTGGGGCTCGCTCTGGCTGATCGCGTCGAGCTGCCCCGACTGCAGCGCCTGGTTCAAGTCGGCGTAGGCGAGGAACATGATGCGCACGTCCTTGCCGGACTGGTCGCTCCAGCTCAGCCCCACCTTGGCCAGCTCGGCGTAGAGGAGCAGCTCCTGCGCTCCTCCGCGGGCGGTGCCCACCTTCTTTCCCTTCAGGTCGGCGAGCTTGGTGACTCCACCATCCTTGCGCACGATGATCCGCGCTCCGCCCTTGGCGAACCCGGCGACCACGAACACCGGCGCGCCGGAGGCCCGCCCGGCAATGGCTCCGTCGAGCGCGCTGGCGGCGAGGTCGATCTCGCCGGCGAGGATGCCGGGCACGATGTCGAGCCCTTTGGCAAACATCCGCTCGTCGAGGCGGATGCCGTGCTTGGGACAGACTTCCTTCATGTGCGAGACGGCGCCGTAGTGCGCGAATTTGAGGTTACCGAGACGGACGACGTCCTCGGCGCGGACAGCGAACGACAGAGTCAGAGCGAGGAGGAGGGGGCGCATGGCGGCGCACTGTACACTCTCCGCCGTTACCCGACTTGAACAATGCAAAAAGAAGTGGTTTTGGTAGCGCGCCATGCGACCTACCAATCTCGTTTGCGGCCTCTGCGCGCTGGCGCTCGGCGCGTGCAAGCAGTCCTCGACTGACCAGGCGAAGCAGCCCGCCCAAGGAGGATCGGCGGCGGCGACGGCACCCTCGGGCTCCGAAATTCTCATCGGGGCCACCCTTCCATTGACGGGCTCGGAGGCGCGGGTCGGGGGCTTCTACAAGGAAGGCTACGAGCTCGCTTTCGAAGAGGCGAATCAGAACGGCGGCGTGTCCGTCGGCGGCAAGAAGATGCCGGTGAAGCTGATGCTGCTCGACGACACCAGCACCCAGGCCACTGCCGCGTCGCTCGCCGATCGCCTGATCAACAGCGACAAGGCGCAGTTCCTGCTCGGCACCTACGCCAGCCACCTGGTGGAGGCGCAAAGCGTCGTGGCCGAGCAGAACCACGTCCCCTACGTCAACGGCGGTGGTGGTGCGAGGGAGATCTACAAGCACGGTTACAAGTACGTGTTCGGGCTGCTGGCGCCAGTGCAGCTGCTGTCCACCGCGCTGATGGAGTGGGCAGACGCGCAACAGAAGGCCGGCAAATTGCCAAATCCGTCCAAGATCGCGGTGCTCTGGGAGAACACCGCACACGGCAAGGACTTCCGCGCCGGCGTCAACGACTACGTTGGCCAGCACAAGGACGGTTACAAGATCCTCGTCGACGAATCGTTCGAGCTGAACGGCAAGGACTTTTCCGGCCTGCTCGGCAAGGTGAAGAACGCGGGCGTCGACCTGTTCCTCTCCGACGCGCACCTGGCCGACTACATCACCATGCAGCGCCAGTACGTCACACAGGGCATGTGCCACAAGGTGCAAAGCTACGGGGCGCGCGGGAGCGAGAAGCAAGCCGCCGAAGCGCTCGGAGCGGACAACGTCCGATACATCCTCTCGGCGGTGTGGTGGAACGCCCAGCTCGGCACGCAGGGCATCACCAAGAAGTTCGTCGACGCGTTCAAGGCCAAGCACAAGCGTGACCCGGAGTGGTACCAGGCGATGGGGTACGAGAGCGCGCGTGCGCTCTTCCTCGGAATCGAGAAGGCGGGGACCTTGGACCGCGACAAGGTGCGCGACGCGCTGGCGGCTCTCGACGTCGAATCGATCGTGCCGGGCGGCAAGCTGCAGTTCAAGCAGGAGAACGGGCAGCAGGCGATGTTCCCGTTCGTCGTGCAGCAGAACCAGCCGGACGGGACAGCGCCGATCGTCTGGCCGAAGGAGGCGGCCAAGACCCCCGGTACGCCGAACCCGAGCTGTAAGTAATGGGCCACATCGTTGATCTGGCCATTTCCGCGGTGCTCCTCGCGGGGCTGTACGCCACCATGGCGTATGGGCTGGGCATCATCTATGGCGTGCTCCGGATCGTGAACCTGAACCATGGCGGAATGATCATGGTCGGGGCGTATGCCGGGTGGTGGCTGCACACGCAGTTGGGAATCGATCCGTATCTGTCGCTGATTCCGGTGACAGGGCTGGCGTTCCTCGCCGGCGTGGTGCTCTATCGCGTCCTGGTCAGGCGCCTTCCCCGCGGCGCGGCCGGCGGCGTGCAGTCGCTCTTGCTCCTCTTCGGGGTCTGGCTGGTGCTCCGCAACGCCGCGTATCTATTATTCACCGGCAACGACCAGACCATCCGCACGGAATACTCGACGCGGGCCCTGTCGATTGCAGGCGCCTTTCTTTCCGTGAACCGGCTGGCGGTGTTCGCCCTTGCGCTCCTCGTCTTGCTGGCCTTGCACGTCCTGCTCACGAAGACGTACCTGGGAAAGGCCATCCGCGCGGTGGCGCAGAACCCGGACAGCTGCACGCTCGTGGGAGTGCCCGTGGAGCGGATCTACGCGCTCACCTTCGGTCTGGGAACCGGGCTTGCCGCCCTCGCGGGGCTGCTCGCCGCGACGCTGTTCTCCTTCAATCCTGATTTCGGCGCGACGGAGCTGCTCAAGTCGTTCGTGGTCGTCGTGCTCGGCGGTCTCGGCAGCGTGGCGGGGACGGCGATTGCGGCGCTGATCCTGGCGGTGGTGGAGGTGTTCGCGATTCTGGTCCTGCCGGCGTACTTGACCGCGGCCGTCGGATTCGTGCTGCTCGTCCTCGTGCTCGTGATCCGTCCCGGCGGTCTGTTCGGCCAGCGCGTGCTCGGATGAAACTCATCGTGCCGCCCTGGGTGCGGCCGCGGGCCGTCATCGCGCTTGCGATCGCTACTGCCATCCTCGCGATCGCGCCGCTGCTCCACGGCAACAGGTACTGGCACAACCAGCTCACCGAAACCCTCGCCGCCATCGCCACTGCTCTCGCCTGGAACTGGCTCGGCGGCTACCTGGGTCAGGTGAGCTTCGGTCACGCCGCGATGATCGGCGTCGGTGGATTCGTCGCCGGCCGGCTGCAACTCGCCCTTGGAGTGCCGATGCTCGCCGCGTGGGTGATCGCGGGCGTCATCGCCGGGCTGTACGCGCTGGTCTGGGGACATCCGACGCTCCGTCTCCGCGGGCCCTACTTCTCCATCGCGACCATCGGCGTGGGAGAAGCGACACGCCTCATCTGCACGTATTGGGTCTGGCTGACCGGCGGGTCCTCGGGCATGTCGTTGCCGGTGCAGGCGAACCTCAAGTACCAGCTGTACTGGTACGCGCTCGCCCTGGCCGTGATCGCGCTCGCGGCTTCGTACGTGCTGCGGCGTTCGCCTCTCGGCCTCTCGCTGCTGGCGATCAAGAGCGACGTGGACGCCGCGGGCGACGTAGGGGTGTCGTCGGTCAGGCTGCAGGACCTGGTGCTCTTCCTCTCCGGCCTGACGATGGGCGTGTGCGGCGGCTTCTACGCCTCGTACTACAGCTTCATCGAGCCCAACGACATGTTCGGCTTTTTGCGGAGCATCTCGTTCGTGCTCATGGGGGTGATCGGCGGCATCGGCACCATCGGTGGACCGGCGATTGGCGCGGTAGTGTTCGTCCTGCTCCGGAACAACCTCATCGCCTCGTTTCCGCAGCTCTACCTGGGATTGTACGGGCTGCTGCTGATCTTCGTGATCCTCTTCGAGCCGCTCGGCCTCACCGGGTTGTTCCTGCGTATCTTCCACCGCGTGCGGCCGGACCTCGCGGTCGGCGGTCCCGTGGAGGAAGCGCCCGTCGCTGCGACCGGCGCCACGGCGGCGCCGCGGGAGGCGAAATGACGGCGGTCCTGCGCGCGGACGGTCTGTCGAAGCGATTCGGCGGCCTGAAGGCGAACGACAACGTCTCGCTGTCGCTGCAGAAGGGACAGATCCTGGGTTTGATCGGTCCGAACGGGGCGGGAAAGACCACCTGCTTCTCGATGCTCGCAGGGTCCATTCCGCCGACTTCGGGACGCGTCTTCCTCGAGGAAGAGGAGATCACGGGCCGTCCGGCGTTCCTCGTCGCCCGCACCGGGGTCGTCCGCACACACCAGATCGTGCGTCCCTTCGCGAATCTCACCTTGCTCGAGAACTGCACGGTGGCCGCCGCCCAGTGTTCCGGCAGGGACGACGCAGGCTCCCGCGAGCTGGCGAACGAGATGTTGCAGTTCGTCGGCATCGACAAGCGGCGCAACGAGTATCCGGCCCGCTTGACGCTGGCAGGACGCAAGAAGCTGGAGATGGCGCGGGCGCTGTCGTGCGCGCCAAAAGTATTGCTGCTCGACGAAGTGATCGCCGGAGTGAACCCGGTGGAGGCGCGGGACATGGTCACCCTCATCCGGCGCGTCCGCGACGAGCGCGGGATCTCCGTCCTGATGATCGAGCACGTGATGGCCGCGGTGATGAGCCTTTGCGAGCACGTCGTGGTGCTCGACGCGGGCAAGCTGATTGCCGCGGGAGCGCCGAAGGAGATCGTGCAGAACCCGGCGGTGGTCGAGGCGTACCTGGGGAAGAAGCATGCTTGAGGTGCGCGGGATCAGCGCCGGGTACGGCGACGTGCAGGTGCTGTTCTCGCTTTCGCTGAGCGTGAACGAGAAAGAGATCGTCACGCTGCTGGGCAGCAACGGCGCGGGGAAGACGACCACGCTGCGCTGCATCTGCGGCGTGGTGCCCCCGCGCAACGGGGAGGTGCTGTTCAAGGGTGAGTCGCTGGTCCGTGCTCCCGCCGCGGAGCGCGCCGGAATGGGAATTGCGCTGGTGCCCGAAGGGCGCGAGCTGTGGCCGCAGCTCACCGTGCGCGAGAACCTGGAGCTCGGCGCCTATCATGGGCGCGCCCGGGCGCGCTCGAAGCAGAACCTCGATCGCGTGAACACCCTCTTTCCCCGACTCCTCGAGCGCAAGTCGCAGGTCGCCGGCAGCCTCTCCGGCGGCGAGCAGCAGATGTGCGCCATCGCCCGCGCGCTGATGTCGGAGCCGTCGCTGCTCCTGCTCGACGAGCCCTCGCTCGGGCTCGCGCCCATCGTCGTGGATCAGATGTTCGACGTCATCCGGCAGCTGCACGCGTCGGGAATGACCATCCTGCTGGTGGAGCAGAACCTGGCGGCGGCGCTGGAGATCGCGACGCGCGGGTACGTGATCGAGACCGGCCAGGTGAAGCTGCAGGGGAGCGCGGAGGAGCTGCGCAGCGACCCGAAGATCCGCTCCGCCTATCTGGGACTGTGAGCCGCATCGATGTCGCGGGCAAGCTGACCTGCTTCGCTCATCGCTGTGAGCACCTCTTCGTCGGATGGGTGATCGACTTTGAGGTTCCGCACCAGGGCGAGCGCGCGCGCGCGGGAGGCCGCGTCCTTGCGAGCGGTGACGAGAAGGCGTGCGAGCTGCGCGGCGGCGACTTGATCGTCGGGTCGGAGCCGGAGCGCCGTATCGAAGGAACGGATCGCCGCCTCGCGATCGCCGAGCGATAGCCAGGCCCGCCCCTGCAAGAGGTGCAGGTCGGGGTCCGCCGGAAATCGTGCGATTCCATCGGCCGCAGTAGAGATCGCCTCGCTGGCGCGGTCGACGAGGAGGAAGAACGTGGCCGCCTCCCGATAGGGGAGGGACGACGCCGGGAGGAGGCTGAACATCCTGCGGATCGTCTGCTCCGCCTGCCGGGGCTGTGAAGCCTCGAGCCACGCCCGTGCGGCAATCGGGAGAGGATACG
>VBKI01000097.1 GCA_005879535.1 Deltaproteobacteria bacterium
CCCTCGTTGTGTCGCTCTCGCTTACCCATGAGAGTGCCCACGAATCTGGGAAGAAATAGACCCGCTCAGGGGAAAGGGTGACAAAATTGCCTGGTTGCCCAAGGGTCGCGCGATCGTAGGCCCGGTGCGGACCGCGCTTGGTGAGGAAGTACCCGCCGCAGATGAATTCCACGCACACAGCATAGCGGCGTTCTCAATCAAGACGCCCGAATACGGCCAGGTCCTGTTCGCGAATGCGGATCGCCGCGCCGACGCGGAAGTGCTCCAGAATCTTCCCAAGCTGAGGGTCGCGGGTTCGACTCCCGTTTCCCGCTCCAATCCACGGTCCTACGGAGTATCCACCCGCAGCAGCGTGTGCCCGAGCTCGGGCACGACCGTAAAGGGGGTCGACCGGAACGTGAGCACCCCGAGGTACTTCGTCGCCGGTGACAGGCCGCTCCAACTCGCGGTGATGGTCCCGGTGCCGCCCGCTGTCACCGGGGTCGGCGCCGCCACGGTCAGGTTCCCGACGGGCGGACCGCCAATCCAGCTGAACAGGGTGTAGTTCGCGTCCGGGCCGTCGGTATTGAGTCCGTGGACGAAGACCGTGTACGTCCCTGGGATTGGATTGATCAGGTTTACCTCTTCCGTCGAGGTCGGACCTCTGCTCGAGCCGACCAGCCCGAAGCCACCTCCAAGCGTGGGACCGTACACATACAGATCGAGGTCGTCGTTGCCGTCCGTTTGATCGTCGAACAGCGCGATGCGGCACAGGCCGCAACCCGTGATGACGAGCGTGTGGCTGGTGACCCCCTTGGTCGCCGTCGGATTCAAAATGTTGAAATGGTCGTCCGGATCGTCGACGACGTGACCAACTTGCGTCGTGGCCGCGACCAGCCTGGAGATCGTCGTGAGGAATGGACCGCTGTACCCGTATTTCGCCTGGAACGAGACGGACCCGGTCGTACCGGTTCCGGAGACTTGTGCCGGGACGGTAAGAATCACCGGGCGGATGGCCAGCGGGCTGCGCACCACATGACCCGCGCCGTCGCTCCAGGTCAGCGATCCCACTTGGAACCCGTTGGGGAAGGTCGCGAACGCCGCGCCCGTCCGGGTGAACGTGACCGAGTACGACGCGGACTCGCCCGTCGACAGTGTCAGCGTCGTCGGGTTGACCACGACGCCGATCCCTGGAGGCGCGGTCACAGTGACCGTGTACGTCGCCCGGGGACCGACGTTCGTGACGGTGCGGGTCACCGTCTGCACGCCGTGCAGGTCGCCGATCGCGATCGACGCCTGGTTCAGGTCGCTGGGATCGATCGTGCTGGAGCAGCCAGTGAGCTGGCCCGTCCCGCAGATGAAGGCCATCCAATCGCCGAATCCGTGGTCGTAGACGAGTCCCGGATCCACGGCGGCGTTGGGCTTGACGTGGCCCGCGCCCTCGCCGAACGGGCTCGGTACGCCGCCAAGGGTACGAGTCGCGGTCGTCATCAGCGCGGACTTGATCATCATCGGCGACCAGTCCGGATGACGCTGCTTCAACAGGGCGCCCAGTCCTGCGACGTGCGCGGCGGACATGGAAGTGCCGCTCAGGAAGTCGAACAGGCGGCCGCGGTCGCCGACGGGCGAAACCCCGGCGAGGATGTCCACCGCAGGGGCCGTGAGGTCGGGCTTGAGGATGTCACCACCCGCGGCCCGGCTCGGGCCCGCCGGCGAAAAGGAGGCGAGGAACGGAGCGGCAATGGTTCGGGGGATGTTGCCGGTCAGTTTCGCCGTCGCCGTGCCGCTGCTCGAATCGATGTACGCCTTGATCGCCGCGCCGTCCGTTTTTTCCACGTGCACGGTGGGCACATGGTGGATGTCGGCGCTCACGCCGAACATGAAGTCGATGTTTCGCAGGATCATGCCCGCGCCGCCCGCCTGCTGCACCGCGAGGCTCTTGTCGACGGGCGCGTTGGCGCCAAAGGGGCGATCGCACAAGACGATCTTGCCGGCCGCCTTCGCGGGATCGAGGTGGCCGACGAAGCAGAGCGCGACACGAGTGGCGAAGGGCGTTCTATCCGTTGGAGTCGGATCGGTCGCGACGCCAACGGAGCTCGAGTGCACCAGCGGAAGCATCGCGGTTCCCGCGGTGAGCGACGCGCCCGAGAAGGTGCTGCCGTTCCCGAGCTCGACGGTACCACCGAAGAAGCGGTCGTGCGTGCTCGCCGCTACGGTAGTGATCCACGGACCCGGGCTCGCGACCGACGCGAATTGGTGTTCACCAAGGACGTTGCCGCCGGAAGCGGCGACGAACACGCCGGCCTGCGCTGCGAACATGAACGCGACCTGCACTTGATCGAGGAAGTCCGTCTGGCTGGTGGTGACCGAATGATTCAGGACGTCGACGCCGTCCGCGACCGCCTGGTCGATCGCGGCCGCGCGATCGGAGCCGAAGCACGAGGCCGCCTTTCCCGGCGCCCTCCAGCAGGTCTTGTATGCGGCGACGCGCGCGCGGGGCGCGATGCCACTCGCCTGCCCGAGGACGATGCCGTCGATGACGGCGGTCACGCCGTGGTTGCCGGCGGCCGTAGTGGCCGTGTGCGTGCCGTGCCCATCAGAGTCGCGGCAGGAGAGGAACTCGGTCGGATCCAGGTTCTCGGCGCCGAACCCCGCGACGTAGAACCGGCAGCCGATCAGCTTCTGGTTGCAGTTCGAGGCGTTGAAATCCTGGCCGGGAACGCACTTGCCGTGCCATCCCGGGATGTGGTGGTAGTCGAGCTTGCCTTCGCCGCCATTCGGGTTCGTGCCCGTCCGATCGGAGAGGCTCGGATGCTCGGGCCACACGCCCGTGTCGATGTCGCCGATGATCACGTCCTCACCGGCGCTGTCGAACCCGCCGAGCTGATCCCACAGCCCACCTGTAGCGGTGAGGCCGAGGAACCTCGGCGTGGTCAGCGTGTCCAGCGGGACGCCGACGTCGGGCTCCACCGCAACGACCCCCGGCGCCACGGCGAGATTCGCCGCCTGCTCGGAGGTGAGCTGCGCGGCGAAACCGTTCAGCGCGTACCGGTAATCGTAGAGCTTCCGCCCGCCACCCACCGCGGCAAGCGCGTCGTCGTGCCTGGAGTCGAGATAGGCGGCATAGTTCATGACGGCCGGATCGTTCGGATCGATCCTCTTTCCCTTCCCGGGCTTGGTGGCGCGCAGCCCGGGGACGCCGCCCTGGTACACGATCACCGGATCTTCGCTCATGCGCACGATGTAGCTCGATGAGCCCCACACGGCCTTCTTCGTCGGGAGCGATTCTTCCTGCGGGATTGGTTCTTCCTGCGAGGGCGATTCCTCCTGCGTGTTCGCGGCGATGGCAACGAAGAGGATCAAGCCCATCGCGCCCAGCGGTGCGAGTGACTTCGCGGTACGAGACATACGGGCCTCTTTTGCGAATTTGCGGCTGGAGCCGTGGCGCTCCGCGCGAGGTTGGCAGCATAGGGGCCCGCTCACTGGCGACCTCCTGACAGTGCGAACAAGCCCCGGGCAGTTTGTGCACTATCCGCACAGAGACAACTGGGTGCCAAATTGCAGCCGGGTCGAACCCGCTAACGTCTGACACGTCGTGCCTTGATCGGTCGGGCGCCGACTCGCCAGTGCCCCGAGGCGGCGACCTTCGTCCTGGGACGAATGGCGGCGCCGGTCGCCGAAGATCTACATCCGCACCATCACCTGGCGCGACAAGACGAGCGACCCGGGCACCGCGGACAACCGCGTCGCGTTCCGCATCTCGACGCACGCGATGTACAGCGACAAGAGCGCGATCGACGAGATGTTCCGCGAGATCACGAAGGCGGCGTCGGCAAGACAGCCGGCGCCGCCGCTCGAACGAAATTCTCAGTCGTCGTTGTCGCCCTTGTCACCCTTTTGCGGCAGCGAGAAGGCGATGATCGCGTCTCCGACCTTGCCGGCGTCCGGGTCCACGATGCTGAAGTTGTTCCGATCGGGAACGTTGCCGCCGAAGGCATAGGCAATGAACTGGCGACCGTTCACCACGTAGACGGTGGGCGAAGCGGCGGCGCCTCCCACGTTCCGGATCTTGCTCTGCCTGGGATCGAAGGTGAAGAGGATCTTCCCCGTGTCGGCGTCGGCCGCGTGGAACTTCCCGGCGCTCTCGCCGAAGTAGACCAGGTCCCCGGCGACGGTCAGGCCCGACTTGGCGGGCAGGGGCACCTCGATCTTCCAGACGATCTTGCCGGTCCGGGAATCGGTCGCGCCGAAGAGGCCGAAGGGATGCGATCCGGGAACCTTGTTGGTGAATCTCGAGCCGAGGTGCAGATCGCCGGTGGCCGTGGGGATCAGGTCCCTGTTCCCTGACTTCGTCTTGAACGTGGTGGGCTCGTACCGGGTCCCGTAGTAGATGAACTTCGTGCGCGGGCTGTACGCCGCCGGGTTCCACTCGCATCCGCCGTCATCGCCTGGCACCATCACGAACTCCGTCTCTCCGGGCGGCGTGTACTGCGGCCTGGCCGGGAAGCCCGTGTCGTTGGGCCGGACGAACGTGAGTGGAGTGAGCGGCTCGACCGCAACTGAGAACGGCTGCGTCGCCGATGCGTGCTGGAAGGCCGCGTCCTGCGGCACGGGCACCTCGACTACCGGGAAGATCGGGTTCCCGTTGCGGCGGTCGAGAATGTAGTACTGGCCGTTCTTGCTGCAGTGACCCAGCGCCTTGTAGGACGTCCCTCCCTTCGTCAGCGGGAACAGCAGCGCCGGTTGTGCGCTGTCGTAGTCCCAGATGTCGTGGTGGACCTCCTGGAAATGCCAGCGCGGCTCGCCGGTCCTCAGGTCGAGCGCGACGATCGAAGTGGCGAACAGGTTGTCGCCGGGCCGGTCCTCCCCAAGGATGTCGGGAGCGGCGTTCCCGGTCGGCACGTAGACCAGGTTCAAGTCGCGGTCGATCGCAGCCGGGTTCCAGACCGCCGCGCCTCCCCGCTTGTACTGGTCGCTCGCAGGAGCGCCGTAGCTCGCGGGTTCGGTGGTGAGGAACCGCCAGAGGATTTCGCCGTCGCTGGCCCTCAAGGCGAAGACCTGGCCTCGCACCTCGAACTCGCCGCCTGACAGGCTGATGATCACCTTCCCGTCCGCGAACTGCGGCGCGTTGTTGATGGCGAACCCGCTTCCGACCTGGGCGAGCCGCGTCTTCCACACCACCTTCCCCTTGTCCGCGTCGAGCGCGACGACCACGTTGTCCAGGCGGCCGTAGATCACCTTGCCGTTGGCATAGGCGACTCCCTTGTTGTTGCGGCCGCAGCAGACGATCATCTGCTCGATGGGCGGCATGTCGTCGGTCTTGAGCGGCTCGTAGGCCCAGATCTTCTTCCCGGTCGCCGCGTCGAGGGCGAACACGTTGTCATGGCCGTCGGTCACGAACATCCGGCCGTCGATGACGATGGGCGCGACCTGCAGCTCACCAAGGGGGTCCAGCACCTTGGTGTGGAACACCCAGGCGGGCGCGAGGTTCTTGACGTTGCTCCGGTTGATCAGATCGACGTCTTGGAAGCGCGTGTTGTGCAGGTCGTTGCCGTAGTTAGGCCAGTTGAGATTCGTCGGCGTCGTCGCCAACAGGCCAGACGGCATGACCCAGAGCGCGAGTAGGCCGACAATCAGGGTCGGCAGCCCAACCCGGATGGAAAGGTCAGCGAGCGTTTTGCCTTTCATGGTTTCATCTCCCCTCAGCAAAAGGGCCAGGGAGCGAGCGCAACCCGCGGCTGCGATCAGCCGGAAACTGACCCATCGGTGAGAGGTCTGGCGGATACCAAAACGACCGTCCCTCCCGGGTCGCACCGTCCCGCGCGTGCAACGCGCTTTTCCGTCGACAAAGTCAAGTCGCCCCGCGGCAGCGCGTCGCGTCTAGCGCTCTCGGAGGTCGCTGGCCGGCAAGGGCTAAGGCGCGCTGGGTGCCGCCGTCCCGATGGCGTAGCCCGCGCCGGCGAAGAGCTGGAACGGCGGCGCCGGCGTGAGGAAAGGCTCCACGGGCGCTCCGGGCAGCCGGGGATTGCGCGCAAACGTTCCGAACGTGTTGTAGCGCGCGTCCAGCAGGTTCGTGCAGCGCACCCAAGCGGAGAATCCTCCGGCGGAGACTCGCGCGCCTCCACCAAGGGAGAACCAGGGATCCAGCTTCGCGCTGTTGTTCGCCTCGTCGCCGCGCAGCCGCTGGGCTCCCACGAACGTGCCCGAGAACGAGATCGATAGCCAGGACATGGGGTGCAAGTCCAAGGCCGCGTGGGCGCGGTGGCGCGGCACCAGCGGAAAGTCGCTGCCGGCCGGCACGCGTTCCGTGCAGGACGGAGCGTCGCATCCGGGCGTGGGCCTGGGCGTCGCCAGCAGCACTTCTTCCTCGAACCGCGCCAGCGTCAGCGCATACGTCAGGCCGGCATCGAGCCAGGCGGCGGGCTTGCCGCGAAGGCTCGCTTCCACTCCTTCGCGCCGCGTCTTGCCGACGTTCTGGAAATAGACTCCCGTCGTGCCCGTGGGGGAGACGCTGAAGATGTCGTCCAGGACTTCGGTGCGGTACGCACTGATCTGTCCGGCGAGCCAAGGCAGCGGACGGGTGCGAATTCCGATCTCGTAGTTGAGGGCGCGCACCGCTTTCAGCGGCGGGTCCGGAGCCGTGCCCGCCTGCAGCCCCGGGCAGATCGCCGCCGGTCCAGAACAGGTCAACTCGAGTAGCGCAGGAGCGCGGAAACCCTGCGACCACGAGAGATAGAGCCCGTGATCGCGCGTGAGGTTGTAGTTGACGCCGATCATCGGATCGAGGCGGCGGAAGACGTCGACGCCGGTCGCATCCTCGTGCCCAGGGTTCGGCGGGCTCTGGTCGCGGATATCATGGCGGATGAAGTCCCAGCGCGCCGCGGCGGTGAGGATTAGCTCGTCGCGCTCACGCAGCAAATTGCCGCCGACCTGGAGGGCGTCCTGGAGGTAGGCGGCCAGCGTGTCCTGCCCGTCGCGCACCCGGGTCTCGAGATCTCGCCGGGTCCCATCGCTGCTTTCGGCGAGCACGCTGACGTCCACGCCGCTGTGCGCATACTCGAAACCCGCGGTGAGCAGGTTCCAGCTGCCGAGGAGCGGCGCGGCCCGGTCGATCTGGACCGTCCCTCCTGCCGACGCCGTCCGCGAGAACAGCCTGCTGTTGTCCGCGGCGAGGTTGACGTTGAACTGCTCGACGCGGAGAAGGCGCCAGAACCCGTTCGCGGACAGCGTGAAGACCTCACCGACGTCGCGCCTCGCGTTCAGCGCCACCTGATCGAGCCGCGGGGCGAAGAAGTCTCCCGGCGTGTAATTCGCCGTGCGATCGCGGGCCAGGTCCTCCGGCGGCTGCGAGCCTGCCTGGAAGATCCGGTTGTCGACGTGCTGATAGGAGAGCGTCAGATCGTTGTCGCCGGCGCGTACCCCGAGCTTCGCGAAGGCCTTGTCGAGTCGCGCTCCGGTGGCCTGCCTCCAGCCGTCTTCCTCCGTCGCCGTGCCGGAGAGGTAGAAATCGACCGGGCCTCGCTGCCCCGAGAGCCGCCCCCGGTACTTGTAGAACCCTGCGCTTCCCGCTGATGCCTCCGCGGTCGCCGCGACGCCTTCCTTTCCCCGCAGGGTGATCAGGTTGATGGCGCCGGCCAGGGTATTCCTGCCGAATAGGACCGAGGGCCCGGGGATCACCTCGACGCGATCTAGATCGTCGGTGGGGAGGAGGTCGAAGTTGATCTCCTCGGCGGTGGGCTCGTTCACTCGTACGCCGTCGAGGAATACGCTCACCCCCTGCGGAACGCCGGTGACCGAGGTGGCCTGGAACCCGCGCAGGGAGAGGTCCGGCTGGTGTGCGTTGCCTTGTTCATCCGAGAGGGACAATCCGGGGATCCGGCCGGCGAGTGACTCGGGCAAGCTGGAGCGGGCCGACCGCCGGACTTCCGCCGCGTCGATCGTGTGAATGCTGGCCGGCACCCTCGAAGGCGGCAGGGGCACTTGTGGCAGCCGGCCGACGACGACGATCTCCTCCGACGCCTCGGCGGGTTGCCCGGCGTCGGGAGCGGTGGAGGCGCCCGGTTGCGCCGCGTCCGCCGGCAGTGGCGCGCTTTCCTGCGCGCGTGCCCCCTCGAGCGCGGCTGCGATGACCACGAAAGCGACCGCCTTGGACGCGACCAATCTTGGCCTTCCATCACGGCGCGTCGGCTCTTGCAACCGCCGCTGGATGTGGCATGCCACGCTCGCCGTCGCGACCCGGCGGCGAACAGAGTCTCACGGAGGACCACCATGCCGAAGTTCATCGACTTCCACGCCAAGCTGCCGTCGTTGCCCCCCAACGCGCTGGATGAGCTCAGATCCAACATCGGAAAGAAGGACCAATTCGGCACCACCGCTCTCGGCGCCTACTTCACAGCCGATGGCCAGGCCTACTGCCTCTCCGAGGCGCCCAACTCCGACGCGGTCTGCAGGTCACACGAATCCAAGGGACTGACGCTGGGCAAGGGCGATGTCCATGAGGTGAACAATTCGATCGGGCTTTAGGCGCAGTCCGAAACGTGCGGCCCGACATCCGGATTGCCGGACGTCGGGCCGCCGCTTTTTTCCGAGGACGATTACTTCTTCGGGCCCTTTGCGGGAGTCTTGACCGTCATCGAGGCCGGACGGGCCTTCACCGCGGCGACCGCCTTGCCCGTGACCTCCAGCTTGGCCCGGTACATCCGTAGCGGCCAGCCCTGCCACTTCCGCGCCATCGCCGCACGCGCATCGGGTTGCGTCTTCTGCCACGCCTCGCGGGCCTTGTCGGCGATGGCCGGGTTCGCCTCGAGGAACAGCGCGCGCTCCTCCGTCGTGATCTCCGCCCAGTTCTTCGACGCGAGCCCGGGGTAGTTCCTCGCGTACCACTGCTTCTGCGCGGGGCTCGCTCCCGTCCAGCGCGCCTTGAGCTCGGCGCTCAGCGCGGGGTGGGCGACGAGGAAGGCGATCTTCTCCTGCGGCGTCGCCTGCATCCAGGCATGGAAGAACGCCTTGCGCGCGAAATAGGGGTGCTCGAGCGCGAGCATTTTCCTCTGCTCCGGGGTGGCCTTCTCCCAGGCCTCCTTCACCTTCTGCGCCGTCCTCGGGGTAGCCTCGAGGAACGCGGCGCGCTCTTCGGGAGTCGCCGAGGCCCAATGGTGCTTGAGCGAGCGCGCCCCGAGCAGCGGATGCGCCCGGAGGATCTTCTTGCGCTGCTCCGGAGTCGCCTTCTCCCAGCGCTCCTGGATCGTCTTGCTGCTCTCCCCGAATGCCTCGAGGAAGAGCGCCTTCTCGTCAGGCGAGGTGTCCTGCCAGCCGCTCTGGAACGGAGCTTGAGCAACGGTCCGCGTCGGCGGGACCACTTTCTGCGGCTCGGCTTGCTGCGCATGCGCGGGGACCGGCTCCGCCGCGGGCGCCGGAGCGGGCTCGACAGCCTTGGGCTCTTCGGCGGGCGGTGTCTCCGCAGGGACGCTTGCGGTGGCCGCCGGTTCCGGCGTCGCTTCCTGCGGCGCCTGTGCCTCCGCCGGCTTGACCTCCGTCGCCGGTTCCGCCTCGGTTGCCTCCGGCGCTTCGGGAGCAGCCTCGACCTGTGACTGCTCTTCCGCTGCGGCCTCCGTCTTCTCCTCCGCGAAGGCAACGCTTGCGGCGCACACGATCGATGCGGCCGCGACCCAGATTCCTGCTCTCGTCATCTCTCCTCCGGAACGAAAGCCCGGTTGTCGCATGCGGAGATCGGGATCGCGAGATTCCTGCTCCTCCCTTTTCCTACCCCGTGTCGGTTTCGTCACGAAGCCTTCACACACCTTCTACAGAGCGAGGTGCGAGCATCGCCTAGAACGCGTGGGCCTCAACCAACCGGAGGTCCACACGATGCTGCTCCCGCTTCTCCTCGCCGCCGGGCTGACCCATGTTCCCGCGGCCCAACCGAAGATTGCAGGACAGAGCGCGCCCAAACGAGCTGTCGGCGGAACTGCGCGAGTCCATCGTCGCGCGAAAGACGACTGATTAGAGCGCCGCGATGGCGACGCCGCTTGACTCCAGCCGGTCGCGGATGGCCCTCGCAAGGGCCACCGCGCCCGGCGTATCTCCGTGCAGGCAGATCGTCTCCGCGTCGATGCGCACGCGCGATCCGTCGGAAGCGACCGCGCATCCTTCTTGCGCAATCCGCGCCGCCTGCTCCGCCGCCTCGGCCGCATCGTGCAGCACAGCGCCGTGCTGCGAGCGCGGCATCAGCGAGCCATCCGGAAGGTATCGGCGATCCGCGAACGCCTCGCCGGCGGCGCGCAAGCCGATGGCGCGCGCCGCCTCGAGCTGGACCGATCCGGCGAGCCCTACCAGGATCAAGTCGTTGCGGTAGGCGCGCACCGCCTCGGCGATGGCGCTCGCCAGCGCGCGGTCCTTCGCTGCCCGGTTGTAGAGCGCGCCGTGCGCCTTGACGTGCGCGAGCCGGCCGCCGCGGGCGCGGACAAATCCGTCCAGCGCGGCCACTTGGTAGAGCACGAGCGCGCGGACCTCATCGAGCGGCAGGTCCACGGCAGTCCGGCCGAAGTTCTCGCGATCCGCGTAGCCCGGGTGTGCGCCGACGGTCACGTGACGGGAGAGGGCGAGCACCACCGTCCGGTCCATGACCAGGGGGCCACCCGCGTGCATCCCGCAGGCGATGTTCGCCGACGTGAGGAAGGGGAGGACGGGAGCGTCGTCCAGGCCTTCGCCGACATCCGCGTTCAAGTCCATCGCGCCTCCAGCAAAGATGCTATCGCGGGAAACCCAGGCCACCTCGCCTGGGGGAGTCGTCAATTCGCCTGACACGGGCCCGCGATTTCAGTGTTGCTGCAATCAGAAAATCTTTACGCCCCGATGAAGCACCTCAATCTACTCCGGAATTGTCGCGATCGCTGCGCGGCCTCGGATCATTGGTTGGCAGCGCCAACGATGTGTGTGCTATCCGTACCACGAGAATTTAGCAGTAGGCACGTTCTGGTTTTGGGGGGATTCCCGAATGACGTGGCTGTTGGGGAGGCTGTCGTCTGGCCTCACGATCAGGGTCAATCTCTTCGCAGACCTGATCTCGCTCTTCGCGGGTGCCGTCCTCGCGGCGAGGATTGCGCACGGTCCTGCGGGCATCTCTGCGAACCAGCTCCTCGCGGTGTCCGCCGGCGCATGCACGATCTGGATCCTGGTGAGCACGGCGCTGCGGCACTACGACCCCGCAGCGCTGGATCGTCGCCGCGGCGACGACCTGGCGATGGTCACGGTGCTGGTGATGGCCGCCGGTACCTGGGTCGCTCTCGTGCAGATCGTCGCGGCGCCGCTGGCGTCGCCCCCGCCGCCCGGCCTTTTCATCGCGCTGGTCTGGCCGGCGACCGTCGCCCTGCGGCTGCTGGCCGTCAGGCCTCTGTCAGGGCGCGAGAATCCCCTGGAGGAAGTGCTCATCGTCGGGACAGGGCCCATGGCGCGCCTGACCGGTCAGGATCTGCTGCGGCGCGGACGGCGACGGATCGTCGGATACGTGCCCTTTTCGAACGAACGGGAGGGCGACCGCGCATTGCTTCGGCGCGCGATGCAACTGACGGTGCCGATCATCGGGAATTGCGACGAGCTGGAGTCCGTCCTGCGAAGGACCGCCGTTGCGGAGGTGTACATCGCCGGCAACGCGCGGAAGCACGAGGACGAGATGCAACGCGCCATCCAGATTTGCGAGCGGATGGGGATCCCCTTCGCGATTCCTGCGTATACGTTCCGCCTGGAGCGCGCCTGGCCTCTGTCGAACCGCGACGGATATCTGCATTGCCTTCCGTACGAGGAGAAACCCTGGCAGATGGCACTCAAGCGCCTGTTCGACATCGTCTGCAGCGCCACTGCGCTTTGGGTGCTCGCGCCGCTTCTCGTCGCCGTGATGGTTCTGATCAAGATCACTTCGCGGGGCCCCATCTTCTTCCGGCAAGAGCGCGCGGGTTTGCGCGGAAAGCCGTTCACGGTGCTGAAGTTCCGCTCCATGGTCGTCAATGCCGACGACCTGAGGCGGTCGCTGGCGGATCGGAACGAGCAGACCGGCCCGGTTTTCAAGATGCGCGCGGATCCTCGGGTCACCTGGGTCGGCCGTTTCATCCGAAGGTATTCGATCGATGAGTTGCCCCAGCTGGTAAACGTACTGCGCGGGGACATGTCGATCGTCGGGCCCCGGCCTCCCCTGCCGGAGGAAGTCGCACAATACGAGCCGTGGCAGCTGCGCCGGCTCTGTGTGTGCCCCGGGCTGACCTGCATCTGGCAGGTATCGGGACGCAGTCAGGTCTCGTTCGAGCAGTGGATGTACATGGACATGCAGTACATCGATGATTGGAGTTTGCGCCGCGATGTGGATCTCATCTTCAAGACGCTCCCTGCAGTCCTTACCGGACGCGGAGCCAGCTGAGCTGCGCGTCCGCCGTTTTCTCGCGCTGGTGGTGGGGGAGGATCCCGGATTGCGCCGGATGGTGAGAACCCATCTGGAGGCCATCCGCCTTCCCGGAGACAAGTCGCCCGGCGTCCTCTCCGTCATGGAAGCGGAGAGCGGCCGTGCCGCGCTGTCCGTCGTTTCCGCGATTGCTCCGGCGTTGGTCGTGCTGGATCTCATCTTGCCAGAGCTGAGCGGCTACGAGGTTTGTGAGCGTCTCCGTGCCAGCACCGCCTTGCAGCACGTGCCGATCCTCGCGGTTAGCGCGCGGGCAATGCCGGAAGACCGTGCGGCGGCGGAGGAGGCGGGCGCCTCGGCGTTCCTGGCCAAACCGTTCACCCCCCGGGAGCTGACGGAGCACGTGTTGCCGCTTCTTTCCGCCAGCATCGCTGGCCGTTAGCATTCGACGTGATAGCGCCTGTGCCGTCCGCGATGCGCTGGGTCCTGGCGGAGATGTGGAGGACGCTGGACCGCGCCCGCCGCGATCGCGCTCTCTTGTACGGCGGCGCTACGGGACTGCGAATCATCACCTTCCACGAGACGCGGGGCGAGGACCTCACGCGGCTGAAGCAGATTGTCGACTGGTGCCGCAGCCGCTTCACGATGGCGTCTCCGGCCGACGCCGACACCCTCTTTGCCGGATGCTGGCCGCATCCGACCGACCGCATCCTGGTGACGTTCGACGACGGATGGGAGAGCAACTTCGAGGCAGCGAAGTGGCTCGCGGGAATCGGCGTTTCGGCGACGTTCTTCATCGTGCCTTCGCTGATCGGACGCACCGTGGATCAATACGTACGTTTCCACGCGCGCAACCATCTGGTCCCCAACGTACCGGAAGCATCCGCCGGCGCCCGGGGGCTCAGCACCGAGCAGCTGCGCGAAATGCGGGCCATGGGTCACCGGATCGGAGCCCACAACTTCGCGCACCGGGACCTGGGGGTCTTGCATGCGTTGCCCGACATCCGCTACGAAGTCGAAAATGCGCTCGAGGGCCTGAGCGACATCCTTCGCACGAATTGCAACGACTTCGCGATCGCATTCGGGCAGCCCAACAACGTCTCGGACGAAGCCATCGCCTACCTCAAGGACCTGCAGGCGCGCGGGCTGCGCATCTACTCGTGCCACCGTGGCCTCAACGTGCCCGGCAAGACACCCTCTTTTCTCCTGCGGCATGCCTGGGAGCCGTTTCATCCGGCGAACTTCACCCGCGTCTGCCTCGAAGGCGCAGGCGATCGTCGCCTGAACCGGGATGTGCGGCTCATGGTCCGTCGCGTGGGCAGACTGCCCGTCGCAAACGGTGCCAGCGCGGCGATGCAGAGCGGTCTGCCGTGAACGAGGTTCGTGCTGTCGGAGCGGAGGCCTTCGAAGAGATTTATCCGCTTCTGCGCCTGTTCCCGACGACGCAGATGAGCAAGGACGACTGGCACCGGATGTTGTTCTCCACGTCTTGGTCGGACAACCCGCAGCGTGGGTATGCGCTCTATTCCGGCGGCAAGCCCGTCGGCTTCATCGCTACGATCTTCAGCAAACGGGAGCTCGCGGGGCGCCTCGAGCCAATCTGCAGCCTCTCGAGCTGGATCATGTTGCCGGAGCATCGCGACGGCGTGCTGGCATTGCTCACGCCCATATTGAAGCTGCGCGATCACACCATCCTCAACCCGACGCCCTCGCCGACCGCCTACGAGATCTTCTTCAAGCTCGGATTCAAGCCGCTCGAGAGCGAGCGTTTCATCGCGCCACCGCTTCCAGGCCCT
The DNA here is from genome assembly GCA_005879535.1 of Deltaproteobacteria bacterium. Lineage (NCBI taxonomy): Bacteria > Pseudomonadati > Myxococcota > Myxococcia > Deltaproteobacteria bacterium. The sequence goes on from VBKI01000097.1 coordinate 14,161, forward strand.
GGCGAGGCGCGTCGCTCGCTTCGCGGATCGTTCAGCCGGTCGAGGGCAGATCTCGACCTCGAGCTGACGGGCGATGAACGCAAACTCTATCAGGACCACTCATCGTGCGCGGCGGCGCAGCACGTCCTCCTTCGTCACGGCGAGCGAAGGTGCTATGTCGTCGCTACTCCGATACACAAGAAGGGTCTGCCGTTCGCCGAGATCCAGTACGCCAGCGACTGGGATCTCTTCTGGGAGCACCGCCTGCTCGCCCACGCTGCGCTCCTTCCGGCGACCCGCGCGATGGCTCTCCTGGTCGACAAACGCTACTCCGTTGGACGCAAGACGCCCCTCGGCATGAACTGGCCGTCGCGGCGCCTCTACCGGCCGACGCGCAAGGAGATCGAGCCCCGGATGATCGATAATCTTTACTCCGAGTTGATGAACCTCAGGTGGTGAGCACGAGTCATGTGCGGAATCGCAGGAATCATCGGTCGCATCGCAGATGAAAACCGCCTGGCCTTGCGGCGCATGACCTCTGCGATGTCTCATCGCGGACCCGACGGCGTAGGATTCTGGGAATCGTCTGCCGACGAGCAGGGCTGGGGGGTGCTTCTCGGACACCGCCGGCTCGCTATCCTCGATCTTTCTCCGGCCGGCGCGCAGCCGATGGTCGACCCGCTTGCGGGCCACGTGATCGTCTTCAACGGCGAAATCTACAACTTCCAGGAGCTCCGCGATCGGCTTCTCGCCGGAGGAGAGCGCTTCGACTCGACTGGCGACACCCAGGTCATGCTGCGGATGCTCGCGCGCAACGGCGCAGACGCGGTGCGCGAGTTCCGAGGCATGTTCGCGTTCGCGAGCTGGGACCCGGTGGCGCGGACGCTTCTCCTCGCGCGCGACCCATTGGGAATCAAGCCCGTGTATCTGGCGCGCAATCCTGATGCGGAAGGCGGTTGGGCACTTGCGTTCGCCTCCGAAGTGCGCGCGCTGCTCGCGTCGGGACTGCTCGTGAATCCCCGGCTCGATCCGGCTGCGGCAGCCTCTGTGGCATGGAATGGATTCGTCCCCGGGCCGAAGACCGCGATCAGTGGCGTCGAAGCGGTGCGTCCCGGCGAGTTAAGGGTGTTCGACGGTGGCGGTCGTGCACAGCGTCGCGAACGCTTCTGGGACATCTCGCCGGCCGCGCCGCGGGACGACCTGAACGAGGAGCAGTTTTCCGAGATGCTCGTGGACTGTATCAGGCTGCACCTGATCAGCGACGTTCCGCTCGCGGTCTTCCTCTCCTCGGGGATCGATTCGTCCTCCATCACGAATCTGGCAAAGCGCGCGGCGCGCGGCCCGGTGCACACGTTCACGCTCGCATTCGAGGACGGCGCCCTCAACGAGGGCGTCGCGGCCCGGCGCATTGCAGAGGCGATCGGAACGGAGCACCAGGAGGTGCTGCTCAAGGAGCAGGAGGTGCTCGACGATCTGGTTCCGGCGCTCGACAGCATCGACCAGCCAACGTTCGACGGACTGAACTCGTATTACATGTCGCGCGCCGTCCGACGCGCGGGGTTCAAGGTCGCGCTTGTGGGAACCGGCGGCGATGAACTGTTCGGCGGGTACAGGTCGTTTCGCGAGCTCCCGATCCTCCAGCGCTGGTCGCAGCGCACGCGCTTTCTGCCCAAGGAGCCGCTCGCCGGCGCCGCCCATCTGGTCGCGGCGGCGCTCCAGCCAGCGACCGGGTTCCCGCCCCAGACTCGGTGGGCCAACCTGCCACACATGGTCCGACAGGGCGCGGACCTGCTCGGCCTCTATCAGATTGCCTATGCGCTGTTCCTCCCCGAGTTCCAGGAGCAGCTGCTTGCGCAGCAGGATCCCGAGTTGATTGACGGATTGCCGGCGACACTGCATGCGGAGCTGAAGAAGCAGACGGCGGGCAGATCGCCGCTCTCCGCACTGGCCGTCCTCGAGCAGCGATTGTTTCTGGGAGAGCGCCTGCTCCGCGACAACGATGCCGCCAGCATGGCCACGTCGATCGAGCAAAGGCTCCCACTGGTCGATCAGCGGTTGTTCGAGGCCGTGGATCGGCTGCCCGACGATCGCCGGTTCTCGCCTGTCGGAAGGAAGTCCATCTTGCGACGCGTCGGTTTACGCGGACTCGAGCCGGCGCTGTTCGAACGCCCCAAGGCAGGATTCGTGCTGCCTTACGACGTCTGGATCCGCAGGGGGCTCGGCACCATCGTCGGCGAGACGCTTCGTGATTCCCATGCCGTTCGTGCTGCAGGTCTCGCGCCGCAAGCGGTGCTGCAACTCTGGAATGCGTTCCAGGCCGGCGCGCGTGGCTTGTACTGGTCGCGCGTATGGGCGCTCTTCGTGCTGGTGCGCTGGTGTCAACGCTACGGGGTGCGGTGTTGACGCGCGTCACGAGGAGCCGGCATCCAGACGCGCGCGCATCACCGCTGCGAGCGCGCGGCTCGGTTCGTCGCCTTTCTCGAGCCACTCGATGACCCGTCTCTGATCCGCGAGCGAACGGTTCTGGCTGATCTTCCACTTTCCCTCGACACTCTCGAGCGCGATCTCGAAGCCCGCGATCGCTTCCAACTTGGTGCGCACGAATTCTTCGGGCCCATCGAAGCGCCAGCCGGTGATATCGAACTGCGTTACCATGTCGTCGAGAATAGCGCGCAGCTCCCCTGCATCGACCGGCCGCGCCCGGCCGCGCGCGTGCACCACGACGTAATTCCAGGTGGGGACGCTCGGTTGATCCTCGTAGACCGAGGGCGAGACATAACCGTGAGGGCCGTGAAAGATCGCCAGGGCTTCGGCGCCCGCCGTCAGATGCGCGAGTTGGCGGTTCCCGCGCGCGACGTGTCCGCGCAGGACTTCGCGCTCGGGGTCTATGAGAAGCGGCAGATGGCTGACAGCCAGCCCGCCTTCGCCGTACGTGATGACGGTTGCGAAGGGATACGCCGCCGCGTGCGCGAGGAGCGTGGCACGTTGATCCATTCGGAATACAGTTGGCCTGTACAAACTAGACATGCAGGCGCTCCAGTCCAGATGATATTATTGCAGTTTTTGCGGCATGTGCCGCAATGTATTGACGCGATATCCGACGTCCCCGTACTCTCGAACCATGACTTCCACCCAAGCTCGTTACCGCCCGAAGCGCGTGTACGAAATTCTTTCCGCAGCAGAAGGCTCGCGCCAGATCCGTCTCAGCGACCGCATCGTCGAGCTGGGCGAGCGGGAATACCGCCGGTACGAGAAGGTTGCGTGCTGGCTGTCGACCACGCGCGGCGTCGCCGATCTCTCGCGGGAACTGGAGATGGACGAGGCGAAGGTGCCGAAGTTGATCGACGCGCTCGAGCAGTCGGGTCTGCTTTATCGCCTCGATGACGCGCCCAAGACGATGAGCGGGCTGGAGTTTCACGCGCGGTTCTCGTCGGTTCTCAACAGCTGGCTTTTGGAGGCGTTCAACCATCCGTTCTGGGAGCGGATGATGAGCGGCAAGGGTTCGGCGCGCCTCTTCACGGGCTGGTTGATCGAGCTTTACCACTACACCAAGAACGCCAACCGCCACATGCCGCTCTCCTGCGCGCACGCGCACGAGAAGCCGATCAAGCAGCTGCGCGCCAAACACTACGCCGAGGAGTGGAACCACTTCCACTACTTCATGAAGTCGCTCAAGCACCTCGGCTTCACCGAGCCACAGATCGCCGCGTCGGTTCCCTTGCCGATGACGCTGGCGCTCTCGAACTTCATGCGGCAGGCGGCGCGGCAGGACATCCTCGCCTACTCGATCTGCTCGGCGGTGCTGGAAGGAACGACCACCGATCGCAAGACCTACAACCCTTACTATGACAAGTCGGCGGAGTTGTACGGCATCCCGAAGGAAGCCGTCTCGCCCATCTACCAGCATCTCGATCTGGACGTGCAGTATCAGCACTCGGACCTCTTCCGCGAGATCCTGGAGCACGTTCCCGAAATGTCGGCGGAGCGGGTGACGACGGTCCTGAACTACGGACACCAACTGGTCGAGCACATCTGGCTCTGGACCGAAAACATCGAGAAGTATTACGACGTCGAATCGAATCCGGTGCCGCGGCTCCCGTTCGACATCGACCGCGACTGAGGGGGAACACGCATGTCGACAGAAGCGTTGCCCGGTGCTCTGGGCACATCGAAAGATTTGCCGCTGCTCAGGCGCACCGCCACCGTCGCCGGCAACGACGGCCAGATCGTCATCCGCCACATGCGCGATGAGATCAGGCTCGAAGGCACCGCGGCGCATCTCTTCAAGAAGTTGAGCCCCGACCTGGAAGGCGCGACGGCGATCGAGACAATGGCCACGAAACTTTCTGAGAGACCGGAGCGGGTGCGCGCCCTCCTCGAGCAATTGGAGAAGGCCGGCGTGCTCGCCTTCCGGTCTGTGACGGACGACCGCGTTCTGATGAGCGGGATGGATTTCTACCAACTGCATCACCAGTACTGCGACGCCTGGCTCGAGGACGTCTACCGCCATCCCTTCTGGGAGAAGGTCGTCACCGGCCGCGCGACTCGCGCGCAGGTCATCGGCTTCGCCTTCGAGAAGTATCACTACATCGAGGCGGCGTTCGAGCACATGGGAACCGCCGCCGCGAACGCCACGCCCGAGATGATGCCGCACCTCGCCCGGCACTTCATCGAGGAGTACACGCACGGCGACATCTACCGGAAGGGGCTGCGGAGCCTGTTCCCCGACGACGTGATTCTGAAGTCGCAGCCCCTTCCCTCGACGCGCGCGCTGGTGAACTACCTGAACGAGACCGCGCAGCGCAATTCGTTCGCGTACTACTCCGGGAACGAGCTCTTGCAGATGACGGAGAACACCGGAGACGAGAAGGCGGGAGGGGCGGTCAACGAGTTCTACGAAGCAATGCGCAAGCACTACCCGTATACCGACAGGCTGATCGACTCGTTCGTGGCGCACACCAGGGCCGACCAGGCGCTCGAGCACGAGAACGCGTTCCTGCTCATGTGCAAGAGCGTGCCGCCGCTCACGCGAGGTGAGGTGAACGACGCTCTCAACGTGGCCAAAAACATGGCCGAGCACCTGATGCTCTTCATGGACGGTATCGACACCTTCTACGAGAAGTTCCCCACGGTGCCGCGGCTGCCGTGCGATCTCCTCTCCGAATAGCGCCACGGGCGCCGTGATGCGCGCGGCGCTCGGGCTCGTGGGGTACACCGAAGCCGATCTCCGCCGCGTGCAGGAGAGGGCCGGCGGCGAGCTTTCTCGCCCTGAGGATCTCCGCCGGGTGATCGACAGCTACCAGTACCTGGACGACTGGCGTGCGAACTACTGCATCCAGTCGGTGCGCTCGTCGCTGCACAACTCGCGGATCACCTGCATCGACGCTGCCATTCTCTCGTACGGCCTGCTCGAGCTGCTCTTCCCCGATACCAAGCGGCGCCTGCTCGCGATCCACCGGCGGGATCCGAAGAAGGACGAGGAGTGCGGGCATTGCGTCGCGCTCTACTGGACCGGGGAGGGGCGCGTCGGATCGCTCTCCAAGTCTAGCTTCAAGGGTCTGGGGCACCGCGAGCCGGAGTTCCCCGACGAGACGGCGATTGCCGCCAGCTACGCGAAGGCGTACCTGGAGATGGCCTTCGAGCCGCTCTACTATGGTGTGACGACCCTCGAGGAGGCGGCACCCGACCTCGACTGGCGCTTCCACGAAGGCAACCTGAACGAGATCTCCTCGCGGCTGCAGGCCTGCTACGCCTACGGATTCGTGGTCGACTACTAGACCCGTGATGAGCGCGCCCCCGGCGACCGACATCCCCAGCCTGCTCGGGCTGCTCGCGTCGCGCGGCGATCGCCCGGCGCTCAGCTTCTATCGCGGCAAGGCGCTCGAGGGACGCCTTTCGTATGGCGAACTGGTCGCCCGCGTCGAGAGCCTGGCCGGCGCGCTACACGCGCGGTTCGGCGTCCGATCCGGCGATCGGGTCGCGATCCTGTCGCCGAACCGGCTGGAAATCCCCGTCCTCGTGCTCGCTTTGCTGCGGCTGGGAGCGGTAGTCGTACCGCTCAATCCCGCCGCTTCCGCCGAGGACTGGACGTACGTTCTTCGCCACGCTGGCGCGCGCGGGCTGTGTGTGACGCGAGACCTGGCGGACCGCCTCCCTGCCGTCGCAAGGCCGGCGTTCATGCTCCACGTCGAGGACGCTTTTGCGGTCGTGGACAGCGCTCCGCCTGCTCCCGAAGAGCTGGCAGAGCAACTGGGCGTCGTGCTGTACACCTCCGGCACGACGGGGAACCCGAAAGGGGTCGCGCTCCGGCAGCGGAACCTGCTTGCGAATGGCTGGAGCATGGCGCGCAACTTCCGGCTGGACGCCACGACGCAGCTCGCCGTGCTGCCTCTCTACCATGCGCACGCGCTCGGCTTCGGACTGATGACCGCGCTGACCACCGGAGGCCACCTGGTCTTCACGGAGCGACTGGAGCCGTTCACGTGGTCCCAGGTGATCCGGACGGAAGCGGTGGAAGTCTCGAGCGTCGTGCCCGCCTTGTTGCCGATGTTGCTCGCCGCAGGCGTCACACGCGACAAGGTGCCCTCGCTGCGTCACCTGATGGTGTCCTCCGCGCCGTTGGCGGTCGAAGTGGCGCGCGAATTCGAGAAGCGAGTGGGTGTCCCGCTCATCCAGGGCTGGGGATTGTCCGAGTACACGAACTTTGCCTGCTGCGTTTCGCCGGACGAGACGCCCGACGAGCACGCGCGCCTGATGTTCTCCTGGGACGTGCCGTCGATTGGCCCTGCGCTGGAAGGGACCGAGGTGCGGGTCGTCGACGGCAGCGGCGCGCCGGCGAACGACGGCGAGCGCGGTGAGCTCCTCGTCCGGGGCCACTCGACGATGCTCGGGTACTACCGCGACCCGCAGGCCACCGCGGCCGCGATGGACGGCGACGGATGGCTCCGCACCGGCGACGAGGGATTCTTCCGCGTGCATGGCGGCCGGCGGATCTGGTTCGTCACCGGACGTCTCAAGGAAATCATCATCCGCGATGCCGAGAAGTACAGCCCTCTGCGGCTCGAGCGGCGCTTGGTCGAAGCGGTCCCGGAGCTGTCGGGACGCCTGGTCGTGCTCGGCTTTCCACACCGCGAGCACGGCGAGGAGGTCGGCGCCTACCTCGAGGTGGAAGCGATCGACGCGGCGGTGGGCAAACGGCTCGCGGCGGCAATCGAGGCGATGCCGGTGTCGGAACGGCCGAAGGTGGTGCTGCACGGTTCCCAGCCGATTCCTCGAACCCATACGGGAAAGATCCAGCGCCGGAAGATGCAGCCGTGGTTCGCGGCGTGGGTCGCGCATCGCGGTCCGACCGTGATCGACGAGCTGAAGACCACCCCTCCGATCAGTTCGTGAGCACCATCCTGTAGCGGACTCGGTTCTCGCGCACGCGCTGGAGCGCGGCGTTGACCTCGGCCATCGGTGTCGTTTCCACCTGCGCACCGATCCCGTGCTCCGCTGCGAACGCCAGCATCTCGCGGATGGCTGCCGGGCTGCCGATGTCGCTGCCGCAGACCACTCGCTGGCTGGACAACAGCTGTGCGGCAGGGAACTGCAACAGCCCCGACGGGGCGCCGACGAGACAGAGAATGCCGTTCGGTTTGAGCGTCTCCAGGTAGGAGATCCAGTCGAGCCGCGCCGGAGCGGTGCAGAGGAGGAAGTCGAGCCGGCCGGCACAGGCCCGGAGCTCGCGCGCGTTGGTCGACGAGACGACCTGCTGCGCCCCGAGCTGCATGGCCGCGTCACGCTTGTCCGGTGAGGAGGTGAAGGCGGTCGTCTCGCAGCCCATCGCTCGCGAGAATCGCAGCGCGAGATGACCGAGCCCTCCGATTCCGATCACGCCGACGCGCGCCCCGGAGCTCACGCGCCAGCGGCGCAAGGGCGCAAAGACGGTGACGCCTGCGCACAGAAGCGGAGCCGCGGCAGCGGAATCGATCGCGTCCGGCAAGGGAAAGGCGAAACGTCCGTCGATCCGGATCCGACGCGCGAAACCGCCCATGTGTCCCACGCAGGTGGCTTCCTGGCGCGGGCAGAGGTTCTCCTGCCCGGCGCGGCATTGCTCGCAATCGAGGCACGCCGAGCGTTGCCAACCGACGCCGACGCGCTGACCGATCCTGAACGCGCAGTCGCTCCCGGCGGCCGTCACCTTGCCGACGATCTCGTGTCCGGGCACGAGCGGGTATTTGCTCGCGGACCAGTCGTTGTCGATCAGGTGCAGATCGCTGTGGCAGATTCCGCAGTGCGAGATCTCGATCTCGATGTCGTGCGGTCGGATTGCCGCTGGCTCGTATTGATAGGGCACCAAGGACTGCCTGGCGCCGAGCGCGGCAAACGCGGAGAAGGCCACCTGTTCGCGCAAAAAAGGAGCCCGGCGAATCGCGCTCGAGGGCGATCCGCCGGGCTTGGGCTGTTTACTCTGCCAGAACGCCGCGAGGCCGGACCGGCATCTCGAGCTTGCGGACGGTGACCTTGAACTCGCCGTCGGACTCTTCTTCCTTCGGCTTCTCCGGCGCCGTCGCCTTGTTGTCGTCCAACTCGTTGAGCTTGTCTTCCTGGTTCAAGGGCATGTTCCCCCCCTTAGGCTTTGGTTGACTGCACTTTCAATGTTCGCGCTATCTTCAGCAGATCTTCGACGGTCTTCAGTTCGCCCAGTTCGAGCCCGGCGTCGACGACATCGACGCCGAATTCGGTCCCAAGCCGCAACGCAAGGGAGACGAGCGAGAGAGATTCAATTGCCAGATCGTTTTGCAATGAGAGTCGTACGTCGAGTGGCCGGCTCGCCGGCACGCTTTGGGCGTATTCAAGAACCAGACGCTCCACGCAGTCCTCGGTCGTTTCCTCGAACATCGCACATCCGAGTAGCAGAACTTCTCGGTGACCACAAGAGGTCCCTGTAAATTGACACTGCCGACGAAACGACTCTTTCGCTGAAACTAATTGAAAATAGGATGAATATCAGGAGCCCGACGCACCGGCTGGCGAACGTTTGGTGGCGAACTGATTCCGACGACGTCGTCGTCGCCACAAGGGCCCGTCGGTCGTTCGGACGACATGGCTCATCCGCGTTCACCGACGCGTGCGCCTCATCGACATCTCGTGCCCCGAGGCGGGGTCGCGTGACCCGCCCCGCATCGCTCACCTATACTCCAGAAGATGAACCGTGCGTCCCGCCGCGCCGCCCGATCCGCTCCCGCCTGTCCGATGGCGCCTGCCATCGCATGAGGAGAGAGCGTGGAACCGATTGAGATCCGATCCGCTGCCGGACGAAAGCAGGCGATCCAATTCGGTCGCGAGGGGCACGCGCTCTTCGGGTTCTACCACCCTCCGCGAGAGGGGCCGTGGCGCGGCGTCGGCGTCGTCCTCTGCCGCCCGATCGGCACCGACCAGACCCGTTCGGATCGGGCCTATCGGCATCTCGCCGAACGCCTTGCGGCATCTGGTTTCGCTTCTCTGCGCTTCGACCTCTTCGGGACCGGCGACTCCGGCGGCGACGAGTTCGCTCCCGGTCTGGTGAAGATGTGGCTCGACGACGTGGGACTGGCCATCGACGAGCTCCGGGCGCGATCGGGGGCGAAAACGATCGCCCTCGCGGGGTTGCGGCTGGGAGCGACGCTGGCCCTAGTGGAGGCCGCAGAGCGAGGCGACGTCGACGCGCTGGTGCTCTGGAGCCCGTGGGTGAGCGGAGCGGCGTTCATCTCCGAAGTGACCAAGTTGCACCAGCTCTTCCTGCGCATCGAGCCGCAGATGACCGAGGCATTTCCCACGCGTCCCGGATGTGAAGAAGCGCTCGGTCTGCTCCTTCCGCGCGCAGTGATCGACGATCTTTCAGGGATCGATTTCCTCAAGGTCACGCACCGGCCGGCGCGACGCACGTTGTTCATCGACGGCGGCAACGTGCAGAGCCGCGACGCGATGATGGCCCATCTGCGCGAGCTCCACGCCGCCCCGGAGCTGCGCTCTCATCCGGGACAGAAGTTCCTCATCACCATCTCGCATCGCGCCAGTCTTCCGGACGAGGTGCTCGACTCCATCGTCGGGTGGCTGAAGGAGGTGTACCCCTCGAGCGTCCCGGAACAATCGCCTCCGCCCCGATCGTCGGCTCCCGCGCCGATGGGCGAGCGCCCGATCCGCTTCGGCGAGCGAAACCCGCTGTTCGGCATCTTCACCCCGGCGAATCCGGCGCGCGCGCGTCCAGAACGCCCGGGGATCTTGATTCTCAACGCCGGCGCCGTGAACCGCGCCGGGCCACATCGCCTGAACGTGAAGATGGCACGGCAATGGGCACAGCTGGGTTTCGACGTGTTGCGGTTCGACCTCTCGGGCATCGGCGACAGCCCGGTCGCGGCGGGCTCGGTCGAGAACCTCACGTATCCGGCCAGTGGTCTGGACGACATCAGCGAGGCGATCGCGACGTTCGGTTCGCGGCGCGCCATCGTCATTGGTCTGTGCTCGGGGGGAGACTACGCATTCCAGGTCGGCGCGCGCCATCCGAAGGTCGCTGGTGCGGGTCTATTGAACCCGCGGACCTTCTGTGTGCTCGATCTCGCCTCTGTGGAGTCCGCCGACAGCGAGCCGCCGGCGACGCCGGTCGAAGAGGTCCCTCGCGCGTTGCGCCGCATGGCGGAGAGCGGGGTGGACACGCTCCTGCTGGTGAGCCCGAAGGATCCCGGCGTCAGCTACGTCGACTTCCACGCCTCCGACGCCATGCGCGCCGTGGCGAGCGTTCCCGGGTTCCGGCGCGTCAATCTCGCCGCGACAGATCACACGTTCACGCCGATCGCGGCGCAGGATCGCGTGATCAATCTCGTCACGGATCACTTGCTCGCTCGCCACTGAGGCGCTGTCGCTGGCGCGCAGCGTCGACTGCAAGATTGTCGGATCCGGGCGTTCTGGACCCGATATCCTTTGGTCCCGTTAACCTCGCTCACGACATGGCCTCTGGTAGGGTCAGCGTGCGGCGGAAAAAGATCGTATACCTGTTCCGGATCCGACGCCCGAACGGCAGGACGATCGACGACATGAGCCCAGGCAACGCGAGTTACATGAAGACCTCGCTCGCGGCCGCGATCGCCGGCGCAATCGTCCTCGTGCTCGTCATCCTGGTCGCGCACAGCCAGATGGGGATGACGAAGGCCTTCATCGAAGGCGTGGGATCACTGATCGTCATCGCGGGCGCCTGCATCGCTCTCGGAGGGTTGGTCGTCCTGTACCGGAGCGCCAGACTGGCTCGAGGGCTTCCGGATCTCTTCCTGCGTCTGAACGCCAGCCGGGAACTCAAGGCCGTGAGCAGTGGAAAACCGGGGTGGGGCATCCGGGTTCGGCGGCTTTTTCGGCGCGCTTTCGGAGGAAGCCATCCTCTCGTCGGCGACATGATGCAAGTACGGCCGCTCCACGAGATCGAGGCCACGCTGGACCAGTCCGGGGGCCTCGAGGGGCTCCCGTTCATGCAGGAGATGGCGCAGTTTTGCGACCAGCGATTCCGGGTGTACCGGTGCGTGGACAAGATCTTCGATTACGGGCGGAGCTATCGGCTGAGGCGGATCAAGGATGTGGTCCTGCTCGCGGCGCTACGCTGCGACGGCACTGCTCACGGCGGATGTCAGGCCTCGTGTTACCTGCTTTGGAAGACCGCCTGGCTGAGACCGGTCGACGATCAGGTCGCACCGGGTCGCGTGACGGGACCTTCCGCGATGCCGATGGGGTCGGCGGGTCGACCTGCTCAATCCCGGTACACGTGCCAGTTCACGCAGCTGTCGGCGGCGTCGCGTCCGATGAGTCGCTGGGATCTCCGACAGGATTTGAAACCTCTCCTCAGCGGGAACCTGACGGTGGCTGCGTTCTGTGTTGGCATGTTGACCCGGGTGTTCAGCAAGATCGACCGACTGCGCGGGGGCACGGGGTACCCGCCGCTGTCCCCCAGCAACCAGAAGAAGACGCCGCTGCTGACGTACGGGCTCGGGCCAGGGGACAGCGTGCGCGTCATCGGGAGCGAGCGAATCGCCGCAACGCTCGATACGACGAGGCGCAATCGCGGATTGTGGTTCGACCAGGAGATGCTCAAGCACTGCGGACAGCGCTATCGGGTGTCGAACCGGGTCGAACGGCTCATCGACAT
>VBKI01000098.1 GCA_005879535.1 Deltaproteobacteria bacterium
CAGCTGGCGGGCACGATCGCGGCGGCGGCGGGACTCGGCCTCGCGAACAAGTTCCTGGAACCGGTCGCGGGCGCGGTGCTGGCGAAGATCGTCGTACTTGTGTTCATCATCCTCTTCATCCAGCGGCGTCCGCAGGGACTGTTCGCGCTGCGCGGGCGGGCGGCGGACGACTGATGGCCACCATGACGCGGAGGCTGCTCAGCCTGGGCGCGAACTTCTCCTGGCCGCAGTGGCCCCTGCCGGGGGCAGGACTGCGAACTCTCTTTCCACGCCGGACGTGGACCATCGTGCTCGGTGGATACGCGCTGCTCGCCGTCGTCGTGCCGGTGCTGCACCTCGCCGTGCCTGCCTCGAGCGCCTGGCACGTCGGAGACTACGCAGTCACGCTGGGCGGCAAGATCCTCTGCTACGCCACCGTGGCGCTCGCCATGGATCTGGTCTGGGGATACGCGGGCATCCTCAGCCTGGGCCACGGGCTCTTCTTCGCGCTCGGCGGCTACGCGATGGGCATGTACCTGATGCGCGCCATCGGCAGCGAGGGCGTATATGGCGACCCGATCCTGCCCGACTTCATGGTGTTCCTCGACTGGAAGCAGCTGCCTTGGTACTGGCAGGGCTCGGAGCATTTTCTCCAGCAGGCGCTGCTGGTGGTCGTCGCACCCTCGCTGATCGCCTTCGTCTTCGGCTGGTTCGCGTTCCGTTCCCGCATCCGGGGCGTCTACTTCTCCATCATCACGCAGGCCCTCACGTTCGCCTTCATGCTCCTGTTCTTCCGGAACCAGACCGGATTCGGCGGGAACAACGGCTTCACCGACTTCAAGCGCATCCTCGGGTTCCACCTCGCCAGCCCCCGCACGCGCGTGGCGTTGTTCGCGCTCTCTGCCACCTGGCTCCTGGTCGCGCTGATCGGCTGCCGCCTGCTGGTGCGCTCGAAGTTCGGACGCGTGCTCACCGCCATCCGCGATGCGGAGGACCGGGTCCGTTTCTGCGGCTACGACCCGGTGGGGTTCAAGCTCTTCGTCTGGACGCTCTCCGCGGCCATCTGCGGCGTCGCCGGCGCCCTCTATGTGCCGCAGGTCGGAATCATCAATCCGTCGGAAATGTCGCCGGCGAACTCCGTGGAGATCGCCATCTGGGTGGCGGTCGGCGGCCGTGGCACCCTGCTCGGCCCGATCCTGGGAGCGGCGCTGATCAATGGCGCCAAGAGCTGGCTGACGGTCGCCGCGCCCGAGATGTGGCTCTACGCGCTGGGGCTCCTCTTCATCGTGGTCACGCGCTGGCTGCCCGACGGCGTGCTCGGCCTTTTGCGTCGGGAGAGCAAGTGAACCTCGACACGGCGCAGGGACCGATCCTCTACCTCGACGGCGTGACCGTCAGCTTCGACGGGTTCAAGGCCCTCGACAGCCTGAGCCTGATCGTCGACCCGGGCGAGCTGCGCTGCATCATCGGGCCCAACGGCGCCGGCAAGACCACCATGATGGACGTCATCACCGGCAAGACCCGCCCCGACGCTGGCGAGGCGCACTTCGGCAATGCGCACGACCTCACGCGCATGTCGGAGCCCGAAATCGCGCGGGCGGGGATCGGACGCAAGTTCCAGAAGCCGACCATCTTCAGGAACCACACCGTGTTCGAGAACCTGGAGGTGGCGCTGAAGACCGACAAGCGCGTCTTTCCCACCCTGGGCGCGCAACGCACCCCGGAGCAGGACGCGCGCATCGACGAGGTCCTCGAGGTGATCGGCCTGCGACGGAAGGCGGACCAGAAGGCCGATCTCCTCTCGCACGGCGAGAAACAGTGGCTGGAGATCGGCATGCTGCTCGTGCAGGACCCGCGGCTGCTCCTCCTCGACGAGCCGGTGGCCGGAATGAGCGACGACGACACGGCGCGCACCGGGGAGCTCTTGCGCTCCTGGTGGTGGTGGAGCACGACATGCACTTCGTCGAGAGCATCGGCCAGAAGATCACGGTGCTTCACGAAGGGCGGCTTCTGGCGGAGGGGACGCTCGAGGTGGTGCGCGAAGATCCGCGCGTCGTCGAAGTCTACCTGGGGCGCTGATGCTGAACGTGCGCGGGCTCAACCAGTATTACGGTGGAAGCCACATCCTGCGGGGAATCGATCTGGAGATCCCCACCGGCGCCTGCACCGCCCTGCTCGGCCGGAACGGCGTGGGCAAGACCACGCTCTTGCGGTGCCTGATGGGCGAGCTGCCGGTGCGCTCAGGGACAGTGGTCCTGGACGGCGAGGACGTCACCGCGATGCCGGTCTACGAGCGCGCCCGCCGCGGAATCGGGTACGTTCCACAAGGGCGGGAGATTTTCTCGCGCCTGACGGTGGCCGAGAACCTCGTCGTCGCCGAGGCGGCGGCACGCCGTGGCGAGGTCACGCCCCGCGAAGAGCTGGAGCAGCTCTTTCCCATCCTGCGCACCATGCAAAGGCGCCGGGGCGGCGATCTTTCCGGTGGCCAGCAGCAGCAGCTCGCCATTGCCCGGGCGCTGGTCCCCCGCCCGCGGGTACTGCTGCTGGACGAGCCCACGGAGGGAATCCAGCCCTCGACAATCAAGGAGATTGGACGCGTCCTGCGAAAGCTGCTCGAGCGGCAGATGACGATCCTCCTCGTCGAGCAGTACCTCGACTTCGCCCTCGAGCTCGCCGAGCACTGCGTGGTTCTCTCGCGCGGCGAGATCGTCATGCGCGGGCGCGCGGCGGAGCTGGATCCCGCGCAGGTCGGAAAACACCTTTCCGTCTGATAGAACGCGGGCCGTGCCGCAGATCGCGCACGGCGTGTTGTCGTTCGAGCGCGCGGGCGCCGCCACGGTGGTCGGCGCCGCCTACGCCACCCTGGGTGGCGGCTTCGTGGACGGGGATCGGGTGCGGCTGCGGATCTCCGTCGCCGAGGGAGCGCGCGCGTTCGTCTCCTCTCAGGGACCCACGCGCATCTACCGATCGCCGCGGGGCTGCGAGAGCGAGACCGCGGTCGAGATCGCTCCTGGCGGGGCGCTGGTCCTGGCGCCGGATCCGACGGCTTGTTTCGCGGGCGCTCGCTTCCGGCAGCGCATCGACGTGGCGCTCGCGGACGGCGCTTCCGTCGCGCTCTGGGACGTCCTTTCGGCGGGCCGCATCGCCCGCGGAGAGCGTTGGGCGCTCGATCGCTGCTCGCTCGCCCTCACGGCGCGGCGAGATGGGCGGACGTTCCTCGACGAGTGCTGGCTCCTCGATCCCTCGCATGGCGCGCTGCGCTCGCGTCTGGGCCGCTTCGAAGCCCTCGCCACGGCGCTACTCGTCGGGCCGTTGTTCGCGACGGTGGCCGAGAAGTGGCGCGCGGCGCTCGACTCGCAGCCACCCGCGGCACGCGCGCCGGTGCTCGAGTCCGCGAGCGCGCTCGCAGGCGGCGGGCTCGTCGTCCGTCTCGCCGCCGAATCGGTCGAGGAGCTGGTCCGCTCCCTGCGCTCCCGTCTCGCCGGAATTCCCGCGCTGCTCGGAGACGATCCCTGGGCGCGCCGCGCCTGAAAGGAGTGCTCGCATGCACCTGACGCCCCGCGAAGTGGACAAGCTGGTGTTGCACGGCGCCGGCGTCCTGGCGCAGAAGCGGCTCGCGCGCGGGCTGCGCCTGAACCAGCCGGAGGCGGTCGCGCTGATCTCGACGCAACTTCTGGAGTTGATTCGGGACGGCCGCAGCGTGGCCGAGCTGATGGATCTCGGGCGCCGCATGCTCGGGCGCGCCCAGGTGCTGTCCGGCGTGCCGGAGATGATCCTGGAAGTGCAGGTGGAAGGGACATTCCCGGACGGGACGAAGCTGGTCACCGTCCACCATCCCGTCGCGCTCGAGCAGGGAGATCTCGCGCTGGCCCTTTACGGCAGTTTCCTGCCTCCGCCGGACGCGTCGAAGTTCGCCGCCGCGCGCGAGGAGCCGGTGGCCGGAGAGGTGCTGGCTACTTCCGGTGAGATCGAGCTGAACGCCGGGCGGGAGGCGGTGGCGCTCAAGGTGGTGAATCGCGGCGACCGGCCCATCCAGGTGGGCAGTCACTATCCATTTGCGGAAACGAACCGGGCCCTGGTGTTCGACCGCGGGCGCGCCTACGGAAAGCGGCTCGACATTCCTGCGGGGACGGCGGTCCGGTTCGAACCCGGCGAGAGCCGCACCGTGCAGCTCGTCGCGTTTGCCGGCGCGCGCATCGTGCGCGGCGGAAACTCGCTTGGCGACGGTCCGACCACCCGGGAGAACCAGGCGCGCTTCCTCGACGCCGTCGCCTCCCGCGGATTCGGGCACGCGGAGGAGAAGCCGTGAGCCGGCGGATCGAGCGACGCCATTACGCGGACCTGTACGGACCAACCACGGGCGATCGCGTACGGCTCGGAGACACGGCGCTGATCGCCGAGGTCGAGCGGGATCTGACGTCGTATGGGGACGAGTGCAAGTTCGGCGGCGGGAAGGTCCTGCGCGACGGCCAGGGGCAGAAGGCGGGTGCCACCGACCCCGAGGCGCTCGACTGCGTGATCACCAACGCGCTGATCCTCGACTGGACGGGAATCTACAAGGCGGACGTCGGGATCAAGGACGGCCGCATCGCCGGCATCGGGAAGGCGGGCAACCCCGACACCATGGCGGACGTGACGCCCGGGATGGTGGTCGGCGTCACGACGGAAGCGATCGCCGGCGAAGGCCTGATCCTCACCGCCGGGGGGATCGATACGCACATCCACTTCATCAGTCCACAGCAGGCGCCGGACGCGATCGCGAGCGGCATCACCAGCTGGGTCGGCGGAGGGACGGGGCCGGCGACGGGAACCAACGCGACGACCTGCACTCCCGGAGCGTGGAACCTTGCCCGCATGCTGCAGGCGGTGGACGACCTGCCGTTGAACGTCGGGTTCACCGGCAAGGGGAACACCTCGCGGCCCGAAGGATTGCTCGATCAGATTCGCGCTGGCGCCATCGGGCTGAAGCTGCACGAGGACTGGGGCACGACCCCCGCGGCCATCGACTGCTGCCTCTCCGTCGCCGAAGGCGAGGACGTGCAGGTGACCATCCACACCGACACGCTCAACGAGTCGGGATTCGTCGACGACTCGATCGCCGCCTTCAAGGGGCGCACCATCCACACCTATCACTCGGAGGGCGCAGGTGGAGGGCATGCGCCGGACATCCTCCGCGTTTGCGGCGTCGCCTCGGTGCTCCCGTCCTCGACGAACCCGACCCGGCCCTTCACCGTGAACACGCTCGACGAGCACCTCGACATGCTGATGGTCTGTCACCATCTCGATCGCGAGATCGTCGAGGACGTCGCCTTCGCGGAGAGCCGCATCCGCGGGGAGACCATCGCCGCCGAGGACATCCTCCACGATCTGGGCGCCATCAGCATGATGTCGAGCGACAGCCAGGCGATGGGCCGCGTCGGCGAAGTGATCACGCGCACCTGGCAGACCGGCCACAAGATGCGCGAGCAGCGCGGGCGGCTGGCCGGGGAGCACGGAGAGAACGACAACCTGCGCATCCGCCGGTACGTGGCGAAGTACACGATCAATCCGGCCATCGCGCATGGATTCGCCGACGCGGTCGGCTCGGTGGAGATCGGGAAGCTTGCCGACCTGGTGCTCTGGAAGCCGGCGTTCTTCGGGATCAAGCCGGAGCTGGTGATCAAGGGAGGATTCATCGCCTGGGCGCAGATGGGGGATGCGGGAGCGTCGATCCCCACGCCCCAACCGCTGCTGATGCGCCCGATGTTCGGGGCGCGGGCGCCGGGAGCGATCAGCCTCGCGTTCGTTTCGCGGCGGGCGCTCGACGACGGCACGGTGACGCCGCTCGGGTTGCGCAAGCGGCTGCACGCGGTGCGCGGCTGCAGGTCGCTCGGCAAGCGCGACATGAAGCTGAACGACGCGCTGCCGAAGCTGGAGGTGGATCCGGAGAGCTACGAGGTGCGGGCCGACGGCGAGGTGTTGCGGTGCGAGCCCGCCACGCGGCTGCCCCTGTCGCAGAGGTACTCGCTGTTCTGAGGAGCGCGCATGTGGACAGTGCTCCAGCTGGCGGATTCCGCGTTTCCAACCGGGGGCTTCGCGCACTCGGCAGGCCTGGAAGCGGCGGCCCAGGCGCGTGAGGTCGAAGGCCCCGAAGGCGTCGCGCGGTTCGTCCGCGATGCGATCTGGCAAGCCGGGTGGGGCGCGTTGCCGCTGGTGCGCGCGGCGTTCGAGGATCCCTCGGCATTGCCTCGGCTCGACCGGCGCGCCGAGACGTTTCTCGTGAACCACGTCGCGAACCGCGCGAGCCGGACGCAGGGACGCGCGTTTGTTTCGACGGCGGCGCGGGTGTTTCCGCAGCGGGTTGGCCCGGTGCACGCGCGGGCGACGGGTCTGAAGCAGCACTTCGCCCCGCTCTGGGGCGCGGTCTGGCATGCGCTCGGTCTCGGGCTGGACGATGCGCAGCGCGTCCTCCTCTGGAGCACCGCGCGCAACGTGTTGTCCGCCGCGGTGCGGCTCGGGCTGGTGGGGACGCACGAAGCGCAGGCGCTGCTCGCGCAGCTCGGGCACGTGCTCGACGAGGTTCACCGGGCCTGCGGCGGCCTGGGCGTCGAAGACCTGGCGCAAGCCGCGCCGTTGGCCGATCTGCTGCAGGGAACTCACGACCGGCTCTATTCACGGCTCTTCCAGTCCTGACGGAGGTCACCGATGGCGCACGAGGGCGAGCACGAGCATGCGGATCATCCCGGCCACTTCCACGAGCGCGAGACGCCGAGGCGGCGCGACTATAGCGCGCGCGCCTTCACGGTTGGGGTCGGAGGCCCCGTCGGCAGCGGGAAGACGGCGCTGGTGCTGGCCCTCTGCCGTGCGCTGCGCGACCGCGTCAGCCTCGGAGTGGTGACCAACGACATCTTCACCCGGGAGGACGCCGAGTTCCTGGTGCGCAACGAGGCGCTGCCGCGGGAGCGGATCCGCGCGGTGGAGACGGGCGGCTGCCCGCACGCGGCGATCCGGGAGGACATCAGCCACAACCTGCTCGCGCTCGAGCAGTTGATGGAGGAGGTGCATCCCGATCTGCTGTTCGTGGAGAGCGGTGGGGACAATCTGGCGGCGCAGTACAGCCGCGAGCTCGCGGACTACACCATCTACGTCATCGACGTAGCGGGCGGAGACAAGGTCCCGCGCAAAGGCGGCCCGGGGATTACGCAGTCGGATCTGCTGGTGATCAACAAGACGGATCTGGCGCCCCACGTCGGTGCGGATCTGTCAGTCATGGACCGGGACGCGCGCCGGATGCGCGGCGACGGCCCTACCGTGTTTGCTGAGGTGACGAAAGGCGTCGGTGTCGACGAGATCGTATCGAACCTGCTCGCCGCCTGGCGGCGCAGGACTCAGTGACGGACGAACATCGCACCGCGGCCGGTGAGAAAATACGATCGCCCATCCGGCAGCGGGAAGTATTGCGCGCTGGCGCCACCGGTGAACAGTCGCTCCATCGTCCACGACTTGCCGTCGAAGTGATGGACCGAGACATCCTGGTCCATGCGATCGACCGTCGTGACATCGTCGTCCGAGCGAGCCACGACCGCAAGCGTAGGAAACTCCCCCGCTTCCTGAAAAGCGATGCCGTCCCAGCGCAGGACCCGGGCGGTGAACGGCAACTGACTCTCGACGCGTTCGACGGCCCAGGCGACGCCTCGCATCGGCGAAGACACGGAGTAGATGGTTCTCGACGGCATCGGGCTTTCGTACAGTTTCTTCCACGCCGACCCGTCCCAATGCCAGATGACCCCGCGTCGGTTGGAACCCTGGCCGGTCTCCCCACTAGCCCAGAGATCATTCGCCGTCCCAGAGAGGGAATACATCCAGTCGCCGCCACATCCGCCCAGGTCATGCCAGGCCGTGCCGTCGTACGACTTCACGTGGACCACCTGCTCGGGCATCTGATCGACGAGAAAGGCCGCCTTGGCGGGGCCGAGCGAGATGCCGGATCCGACCATTCCGCCAAGGTCCAACTTCGTCCACGCGGAACCATCCCAATGCCAGAGGTCGCCGTACACGAACCACACGTCGCGTGAGCCGCTGCCCAGGGCCGCTCCGGAAAATCCTGCGAAGTACGCGGCGGGCGCGACAAATGACCACCGCCTTCCGTCGAATCGGTAGATGTCGTTGTTCGTAGCCATTCCCCACAAGTCGCTCGCGCGCTCGCCGCCCATCGCGATGATGCCCGCCGTGGTCGTTGCGACGGCTGCGGTCGCGGAGAGACTGATCCGTGAAATGGTCTCGTGCGTGATGCCGACGAGGTCGTGGCCGAGAGCCGCCATCTCCGACTGCTCCGGATGATCAGGCAGGAGCGTCGTCCATTTCGCGCCGTCATAATGCGACCTGCCATTCGTCCAGACGTCGTTGGCGCCAAAAGTCCAGATGGCCCCGACGCCCCCCTCAAAATGGACCGGACAAAGGCCGTCGCAATTGTCGGCCTGGACGAACCCCTCCGACGTCCACCGCGTTCCGTCGAAGTGCGCGCGTGTCCCGTTCGGGTTCATGCCTCCGCTGCGACCGGTCGTCCAGATGTCGTCCGGGCCGCTCGCGGCGAGGTGGACGGTCCAGCCACCCCCCAATCCTTCCTTGAGCCAGGTGCTCCCGTTCCAGCGCTGCGTTCCGTCGCTGCTGACGGCGAAGGCGTTGTCGCGGGAAAATGCGACGACTCGGGCCCCGGGAACGTTATGGTAGTACGGATCGGACACCGCCGGCGTCCACCCTGGTGATGTCGTAAAAGCGCTGCCGTCCCAATGCAGCACGACGGCCGCTCCCACGGCCCAGACGTCATCCGCGCCGACGCCAGCGACGCTGGTCAGATTGTCGGAGACGCCGCTCGGGACCTGCGTCCATTGCTTGCCATCCCAATGCAGGGCGACGCCACCATTTCCCACCGCCCACGCTTCGTCGGAACCGTGCGTCCAGACGGCGCGCAGCGTCGCCCGCGTCGGCGTGCGAGTGACGTTCCATCGCGCGCCGTCCCAGTGAAGCGCCATGCCGCTGGTTCCGACCGCCCAACCATTGCGAGCGTCGGATCCCGAGATCCCCGTGAGGTCGTTTCCAATCGGCGCGTTCAGCTGGCAGAACCCCGACGTGTCGCAGCCCGCGTACACGCCGGCAAGGTTGCCGCGCAAAGACGGCGGCAACTCGTCGCTGGACGCGGCGCCGGGTACCGGATCGTCAAGTTGCCCCGCATCGGTGATGTCTGGGATCCCGCCGTCACCCTGCTGATAACCAGCAAAGCGAGACGTATTGCAGCCCCCAACAAGACACGCCGCAGCCGCGAGCCACGCAATGCGCACGCGTTCCCCCCCCCCGATGCGCGCGAATCTAGCCATCGAGGGAAGCGAAGGGGTGTCGAAGATCAGACGAATTTCGCGGCCTAGCGGCCCACTGACTTCCAGCGTGGCGGCGGCGGCGTGACGACCTGCGATCCGCGGAAACGACCCGGGTCGATACCGTACTTGCGCACCTTGTAGCCCATGATCCGCTCGGTGGTGCCGAGCAGGCGCGCCGCCTTGGCGCGGTTCCCGCGCGCGCTCTTCAGCGCGTCGACGATGAGGTCCTTCTCGTACTGCTCCACCGAGTCGGACAGCGACGTGTGCATCACGGTGCCGGACGCTTCCGCCGTCTGCAGCGTGGGCGGTAGGTGGTGACCGTGGATCACCTGCCCATCGCAGGTGAGCACCGCCCGCTCGAGGATGTTCTCCAGCTCGCGCACGTTGCCCGGCCAGTGGTAGCTCACGAGCATGTCGATGGCCGGCGTGGAGATGCGGCGGATCTGGCGCTTGTGCTGGCGGGCGTACTTGGCGAGGAAGTGGTCCGCGAGCAGCATGATGTCCGGTTTGCGGTCGCGCAGGGGCGGGACGAAGATCGAGAAGACGTTGAGGCGGTAGTAGAGGTCCTCGCGGAACTGCCGTTCGCTGATGCTCGCCTCCAGATCGCGGTTGGTGGCCGCGACGAGGCGAACGTCGGCACGCACCGTCTCGGTGCCGCCGAGCCGCTCGAACTCACGTTCCTGGAGAACCCGCAGGAGCTTCACCTGGCTGGGGAGCGGGATCTCGCCGATCTCGTCGAGGAAGAGAGTGCCGCCTTCCGCCAGCTCGAACCGGCCCTGCTTGCGCTGCTGCGCGCCGGTGAAGGCGCCGCGCTCGTACCCGAACAATTCCGCCTCGATCAACGTGTCCGGAAGCGCCGCGCAGCTCACGCGGATGAAGGGCTTCGCCGCGCGCGGCGAGTTGTAGTGGATGGCGTGGGCGATCAGCTCCTTGCCGGTGCCCGACTCACCGCGGACCAGGACGGTAGTGTTGGTCTGCGCCACCTGCGCGATCTGCTCGTAGACCTGCCGCATCGGGCCGCTGGTGCCGACGATGTTCGACAGATCGTAGCGCTCTTCCAGCTCCTGCCGCAGATGGCTGTTCTCCGCGAGCAGGCGGTTGCGCTCCGCCTCGATGGTGCGATTGGCGCGGAGGGACTGGGCGATCATGGAGGCGACGACGGAAAGGAACTGCGCGTCGGCCTGGTAGTCGCGGTTGGCGTCGAAGGGGAAGTCGACGGCGAGCGCGCCGGCCGGCTTGCGCTCGAGAAGGATGGGGACGCAGACCAGGCTCCACTCGGTAGAGCCCGAGCGACGCTGGAAGGCGCGGTTCATCACCAGCGGTTCCCGTCCGGTGGCCGGGATCACGATGGGCCGCCCGCTCTGCACCACCTTGCCGACTACACCTTCGCCGACCTTGTATCGGGCGCGAAGCCCGTCTGCGGGAATGCCCACCGCAGCCTCGACGCCGATCTCGATGGTGGACTCGTCGAGGAGGAAGACGGCGGCGCGGACGGTGCCGCGATGCTGCTCGAGCTTCTCGAGCACCCGCTCGAGCGAGCCGCGCAGCTCGGGACCGCTGGCGAGGGTCTTTCCAATCTCGGAGAGGACCGAGAGGAAACGGATGTCCGTGCGTGCTTCGCTGGCTGCTGCCACGGCCACGGACGAACGGTTAGCAGCGACGAAAATGTCTGGCACTTCCCATGAAGATACGCCTTTGTAGGATCGCCAACCCGGACCCGACTTCCCTCGGAGAACGGCATGCTCCGGCCACCGCGATGCGTCTCTCGGGTGTTCGGACCAAGCCCGTCGCACCATACCGACACTTTTGTCTCAATCTTGGTCATTTCCGACGAAATCGTGCGCCGATCCTGTAGGGCGGGATTTCCACTGCAGCGGCGCGCGTGGCGGCTAAAGTGGTCCTGCGTTTGCACGCTTTGCGCTCAGCACCAGCGGCGGACTCCCCGCCGCAAGGAGGAAGAATGCCGATTGCGGCCCTCGACAAGGGCGACACCGCGTGGGTTCTCATCTGCTCCGCATTCGTCCTCTTGATGACGATGCCCGGTCTCGCGCTCTTCTACGGCGGGATGGTCCGGCAGCGGAACGTGCTCTCCACGCTGGTGCAGTCGCTCGCCGCACTCTGCGTCATCTCCTTGCAGTGGGTGCTGTTCGGATACTCGCTCGCGTTCGGGCCCGACAAGGGCGGGCTGATCGGCGGCCTGGAGTGGGTCGGGCTGCGCGGCGTCGGTCCCGGGCCATCGGGTTACGCGCCGACGATCCCGCACCAGGCCTTCATGCTCTTCCAGATGATGTTCGCGGTGATCACCCCCGCGCTGATCACCGGCGCCTTCGCCGAGCGGAAGCGATTCGCCGCCTACCTTCTCTTCATCATCCTCTGGTCCACGCTGGTCTACGACCCGCTCGCGCACTGGGTCTGGGCGGAGGGCGGTTTCCTCCGCAAGCTGGGCGCGCTCGACTTCGCCGGCGGCACCGTCGTCCACCTCTCCTCCGGCACTTCCGCGCTGGTCTGCGCGCTGATGATCGGCAAACGGAGAGGCTATCCGCACACTCCGATGCCGCCCCACAACCTGCCGCTGACGCTGATCGGCGCGGGGCTGCTCTGGTTCGGCTGGTTCGGGTTCAATGCAGGCAGCGCGTTGGAGGCGTCCGGGGTCGCCGCCAGCGCGTTCCTCACCACCAACACCGGGGCGGCGGCGGCCGCGCTGGGCTGGATGGCGGCGGAGTGGAAGCTGCGAGGCAAACCGACGGCGCTCGGCACGGCATCCGGCGCGGTCGCGGGCCTCGTGGCCATCACTCCGGCCTGCGGCTTTGTCGGCCCCCTGGCCGCGATGGTGATCGGCGGCGTGGCCGGAATCCTCTGCTTCGCCGGCTGCCATCTCAAGGCGCGGCTCGGGTACGACGACTCGCTCGACGTGGTCGGCGTCCACGGCGTGGGCGGCACCTGGGGCGCGCTGGCCACCGGACTGTTCGCCTGGAAAGCAGTGAACGGCGGCGGCGCGGACGGACTGTTCCACGGAAACCCCGGCCAATTCTGGACGCAGCTCGTAGCGGTGCTCGCGACCATCCTGCTGGCCGCACCGATGACGTTCGTGATCCTGAAGGTCGTCGATGCGTTGGTTGGCATCCGCGTCAGCTCGGACGACGAAGTGACCGGCCTCGACCTTTCACAGCATTCCGAGAACGCATACGCCCTCGGCGGCTCGATCGTCGGCGAGCACGTCGGCGGCGCCCCCCGCGAAGAGCTCTCCCGGCGGAGCAGCAGCAGCGCCTTGATGAGCGCGCTGGGGAAGAGCTGAGGCAAGGATGAAGAAGATCGAGGCCATCATCCGTCCCTCCAAGCTCGACGAGGTGAAGGAGGCGCTCAACTCTGTCGGCGTGAGCGGAATGACGGTGAGCGAGGTGAAAGGCTTCGGCCGCCAGAAGGGCCACAAGGAGCTGTATCGCGGGGCGGAGTACATCGTGGACTTCGTCCCGAAGATCAAGGTGGAGGTCGTGGTCCAGGACGACTTCGTCGGGCAGGCCATCGACGCCATCGAGCGCAGCGCCAAGACGGGCAACCTCGGGGATGGGAAGATCTTCGTCGTCGAGGTGGTGGAGGCAGTGCGGCTCCGGACCGGAGAGCGGGGGAACCTTGCGCTCTGACCGTTTCACGGACGGGCTCGATTCTGATCGTCGCCGTCGCTCCCCGGCCCCGGCCGAGTCGCCCGGGCCGAAGGCATGTCCGCCCTTTCAAGATGATTGGGCGGACATTCATTCTCTGGCGGCGCGGCCAACGTAGCCGCGACCGGCGTCATGCGGTGACGGGCGTGTCAGACCCCACCCGTACGCTGCGGATCATGAAGGCGATCCAACAGGAGCTCCCGCTTCCGCGCTGGGGAGGCGCCCGCAAAGGCGCGGGCCGGAAGCGGAAATCTCCGCGCAAGAACGTTCAGCACCGGCCGCGAAAGAAGTTCCGCCAAGGCGCGCTACACGTCACCGTTCGCGTGCGCCGCGAAGTCTGGAATCTGCGCACGCATCGATGCTTCCGTGCACTGAAGCGCGCATTCGCCGCCGGATGCGAAAAGTTCGGCTATCGGCTCGTCCAATTCTCCGTGCAGGGCAACCACATCCACATGATCGTCGAGGCTCCCGACGTGGTCGCGCTTGGCCGGGCAATGAAGGGACTCGAGGTGCGGATGGCGAGGTCGCTGAACAAAGTGATGTCGCGCCGCGGCCCCGTCTTTGCCGATCGCTACCACGTGCACCTGCTTCGCTCTCCGCGCGAGGCGTTCCACGCCATCCGGTACGTGCTCGACAACTGGGCCATCCACGGAGCTCGCGAAAAGCAGATCCCGCCCGAAGGGCCGGATCCGCGGTGCTCCGCCTGGCCGGACGACCAGGGCCCACGGCTCGTCGCCAAAGCGCAGTGGTGGCTCCTTTGCGTGGGTGCCCATCGCGCGGCGTGCCGACTCGGGACTCCCAAGTTCGCGGCGCGCGCTCTCGCCATTTAGCGGGAAGGTGCCAAGGCACGTGCGACGCGTGGACGCTGAGTAAAAGGAACGGCAGCGCCCGGCCTTGCTGCTACTGTTCGCAGCCATGGCGACGATTCTCGAGTTGATTTCTATTGCGACGGGGTTCGCCGGGGCGTTGTTCTGGTTCCTCTCGGCCAGCGGCAAGGTCCCTCTAATGCTGCAGTACTGGGATCGCGCGCCAGCAACTGACCCTTTCTATCAGTCGTTTTTCTACAGCGTGCAGATGAACAAGATTGCCGCCGCATTGACGGGAGTCTCCGTCCTTGCTGCGGCTGCAGCAAAGTTGCTCGAAAGGCGCACCCGCGTCGGAACCGTGTGAGGCTTGATAGCGGAATGAACTCCGGCTCCTTACGGAGAGGGTCGGACGGCGATAGGTGTCCCGCCCTTTCAAGTCGCCAATGCCGGCGATTGGCGTAAACATGTTGCGTGCACGCTGCATCCTCGTCCCGGGAGGCTGATGCTGCTGGCGCTCGTCCTCGCCGAAGTTGTAGCCGCCGAGGCGGCGCTGCCGCGGCCACGCATCCGGGAGTGGGGCGTGCGGGTCGGAATCCTCGAGAGCGGCCCGCTGAATTCGATCACCGACGTGGCCGGGGTTCGGGTCGGGCATGCGACCGTGGTGCGCGGCGAGCCGCTTCCGTCCGTCAACACCGGAGTCACGGTCGTGCTGCCGCACGCCGGAAACATCTTCCGCGAGAAGGTGGCTGCCGCGGTCGTGGTTGGAAATGCCTTCGGCAAGCTCGCTGGCGCGCTTCAAGTCAACGAACTGGGCGAGCTGGAGTCCCCGGTCGTGCTCACGTGTACGCTCTGTGTCGGCAAAGCCTGGGACGCGACCGCCGCCTGGCTTCTCTCCCTGCCCGGGAACGAGGAGGTCCGCTCGGTGAACCCGCTGATTGCGGAGACCAACGATGGCACCCTCAACGACATCCGGCAGCGCCCGATTGCCGCGAGCGACATATTGGAGGCACTGCGCAGCGCGAAGGAGGGCCCCGTCGAGGAAGGCAGCGTGGGCGCGGGGCGCGGGACCGTGGCCTTCGGCTGGAAGGGCGGAATCGGGACGTCGAGCCGCAGGCTGACGAAGAAGCTGGGAGGCTGGACGCTCGGCGCTCTCGTCCAAAGCAATTTCGGAGGCATCCTGACCATCGCGGGTGCGCCGGTGGGCCTGGAGCTGGGGAGGTATTTTCTCGAGGGGGAAACCGGGAGCATCGTCGTGGTGATCGCCACCGACGCACCGCTGGACCACCGCGAGCTCGAGCGGGTGGGCCGGCGCGCACTGCTTGGGGTGGGTCGCACGGGAAGTCCGATGACCAATGGCTCCGGAGACTTCGTGATCGCCTTTTCCACCGCTCGAGGCTCGGCGCCGCTGCCCAACGATGCGCTTTCACCGCTCTTCGAGGCGACCGTCGAAGCCACTGAGGAGGCGATCTACAATTCCCTCTTCCGCGCCACTACCGTGCGCAGCGCCCGCCGGACCGTCGAGGCGTTACCGCTGGAACGCGTTCGCGAGATCCTGCAGCGCCACGGTATTGCGGTCCGGTAAGCTCATCGACCCATGGCGAACGAAGAGCAGAACCGGATCTGGAACGAAGTCAACGCGCCGCG
The DNA here is from genome assembly GCA_005879535.1 of Deltaproteobacteria bacterium. Classification (NCBI taxonomy): domain Bacteria; kingdom Pseudomonadati; phylum Myxococcota; class Myxococcia; species Deltaproteobacteria bacterium. The sequence goes on from VBKI01000098.1 coordinate 15,442, forward strand.
CTTCCTCGCCCTCCGCGGCGAGTTGGAGAAGGCCTTGGCGCCGTTCGGTCGGGCAGCCATCGACGCGCTCGCGCCGGCCAGAGGCGATTCCGCGCTGGACGTCGGATGTGGCTTCGGCGCGACGACCACCGATCTGGCCTTCCGGGTCGGCCCTTCCGGACGCGTCCTCGGCGTCGACGTCTGCGAGCCCTTTCTCGCCGCGGCGCGCGCCGAAGCGCCCGCCAACGTCCGATACCTGAGCGCCGATGCGCAGACCCAGGCCTTCGACACGGCCTTCGATCTCTGCTTCTCCCGCTTCGGCGTGATGTTCTTCGACGACCCGCCCGCCGCCTTCGCCAACCTGCGCCGCGCCCTGCGCCCTGGCGGCCGATTTGCCGCCGTGGTCTGGGCACCAGCGCGGCAGAACGCATGGGTGGAAGTGCCGCTCCGCGTTGTCACCGCTTACCTGCCGCCCCCGCCACCCACGTCGGGGCCGGGACCGTTCTCGCTCTCCGATCCCGCTCTCCTGGAGCAGCTGCTCGCGGGAGCCGGATTCTCGCGACCGCGCGTCACACCCTTGAGCTTGCCGTACCCCTCGGGCGCGACGGTCGAAGCCGCCGCGCGCCTGCTCCTCCAACTCGGCCCTTCGGCGGCAATCCTCCGCGACGCCGGCGAAGCGACCGAACGCCTCCGCCCGGTGATCGAAGCCGATCTGCGCGCCGCGCTCGTACCCTTCGCGACACCGCGCGGCATCGAGCTCCCGGCGATGGCGCTGGTCGCGACCGCGTCACGAGACGCCTCGGCATAGGCGCCCTTCCCGGCGGGCCCCGAATTTTGTACTCAGCAGGTATGACCGCCGCGATTGCCGCCCTTCTGGTGGCCGCCGGTACGCCGGCGACCGATGCCTATCTCGATCAGACCCGCACGCGCTGGGAGCAAGTCGCGAGACAGATCTGGGAGTTCTCCGAGCCCGCCCTGCAGGAGACGAAGTCCGCGGGAATGATGGCGGACCTGCTCGAGAAGGAGGACTTCAAGATCGCGCGCAACGTCGGCGGGATGCCGACGGCATTCGTGGCCACCGCCGGTTCCGGCTCGCCCGTCGTCGGCATCCTCGCCGAGTACGACGCGCTCCCCGGCCTCTCGCAGCAGGCCGGCGAGGCGAAAAAGGATCCGCGCACGCCCGATGCGCCGGGGCACGGCTGCGGGCACAACCTGCTCGGAACCTCCGCTGTCGCCGCCGCTGTCGCCGCGAACCAAGCGCGCATCTCGCAGAAGCTGCCCGGCACCATCAAGGTCTTCGGAACGCCCGCCGAGGAGATCCTGATCGGCAAGACCTTCATGATCATGGCCGGCGCTTTCAAGGACACCGATGTCGTCCTGTCCTGGCACCCCGACGACAAGAACCAGATCTCCAACGGGACCCGGCTGGCGCTGACCGCCACGGAAGTAGAGTTCTTCGGCAAGACAGCGCACGCCGCTGCGTCGCCGTGGCTCGGCCGCAGCGCCCTCGATGCGCTGGAATTGTTCGAGCACGGGATGTCGCTGATGCGCGAGCACATCCAGCCCACGGCGCGGATCCACCGCGTGATCAAGGACGGCGGCAAGGTGGCGAACGTGATCCCCGACTACTCCAAGGTGCAGGTCTGGCTGCGCGACAAGAACATTGCCAGCGTGGAGGAGATGATCGGACGCATGCGCAAGGCGGCCGACGGCGCGGCGCTCGGGACGGAGACCCGGGCCAAGGTCAGCGTGCTCGCCTCGGTCCGGGATCCCTTCAGCAACGCAGTCCTGGGAAAGGTGATGCAGACCGAGCTCGATCGAGTGGGGCCACCGCGCTTCGACGACAAGGACCAGACCTTCGCGAAGGCACTGCAGAAGGAAATCGGCGTACCGCAGGCGGGCCTCGCGACGGAAGTGATCCCGTTCGGTCCCGGCCACGGCAGCACTGCGTCCTCGGACATCGGCGAAGTCAGCGCCGTGGTCCCGCTCGCGGAGCTGAACGTCGCCGCCCGTCCGCTCGGCACCGCTTCGCACCACTGGTCGCAGACTTCCTGCGCCGCGCACCCGCTCGGATTCAAGGGGATGCACGTAGCAGCGAAGGTGCTGGGCGCGTCGCTCGTCGATCTCCTCACCGGTCCGCAGGCGGTCGCGCAGGCAAAGCAGGAGTTCGCCAGGTCGACGCAGGGAAAACCCTACGTCAGCCCGCTCGCCGCAGATGCCAAACCGCAGGTCTTCTGATGGTCGACTTCCGCTGGCTGATTCCCGAACGCTTCAACATGGGCGCCGACGTCGCCGATCGCCATCGAGGCGCGCTGGCGCTCGTCGAGATCGAGCCGTCCGGCAAGACGCGCGAGCTGACCTTCGACGCCATCTCCGCCCTCTCCAACCGGCTGGCGAACGTACTGGTCGCGCGCGGACTTCGGCGGGGCGATCGCATCGCCATCCTGCTCCCGCAGCGTCACGAGACCGCCGTCGCACACGCCGCGGCCTGGAAGGCGGGAATGATCTCCGTCCCCCTCTTCACGCTTTTCGGCGAGGAGGCGCTCGAGTTCAGGCTGCAGAACAGCGGCGCCCGCGCCATCGTCACCGACCGGGAGCAACTTCCCAAGCTCACGCGGCTGCGCCATGCGTTGCCCGACTTGAAGACGGTGCTCTGCGTCGACGGAGAAGCGGAAGGCGCCCTCGATCTGCACGCTCTGGCTGCGCAGGCGTCGGATCGATTCCAGATCGTCGACACCAGCGCTGAAGATCCGGCGCTGATCATCTACACCAGCGGCACCACCGGCCAGCCGAAGGGCGCGCTCCACGCCCACCGCACCCTGCTCGGTCACCTCCCGGGCGTCGAGTACCCGCACGACGGTTTCCCCAAACCCGGCGACCGCTTCTGGACGCCTGCGGACTGGGCCTGGATCGGCGGGCTGTTCGACGTGGTGATGCCCGCCTGGCATCACGGGATCACCGTCGTCGCTCACCGGCCGCGCAAGTTCGATCCCGGCGAAGCCATGCGGCTGATGGCGCGTCACGAGGTTCGCAACGTCTTCATGCCGCCGACGGCGCTGAAGCTGCTCCGCGCCTCCGGCGCCCGCGATCCCGGCGTTCGCCTCCGCAGCCTCGCCTCTGGCGGCGAGAGCCTCGGCGAGGAGCTGATCGAGTGGGGACGCAGCACGCTGGGTCTGACCATCAACGAATTCTACGGACAGACCGAATGCAACCTGGTGGTGGGAAACGGCGCCGAGCTTCCACCGGTACGGCCCGGTTGGACCGGCACCGCCATTCCGGGGCACACCGTGGCGATCGTGGACGAGCAGGGTCGCGAGCTGCCCGCGGGCGAGTTGGGGAGCATCGCGTACAAGCGACCCGACCCGGTGATGTTCCTCGAGTACTGGCGCAACGAGAGCGCTACGCGCGCCAAGTTCCGCGGCGACTGGCTGGTCAGCGGCGACCTCGGCTTGCGCGACGAAGCCGGATACTTCCGCTTCGTCGGACGCGACGACGACCTGATCACCAGCGGCGGCTACCGCATCGGCCCGGGCGAGATCGAGGCCTGCCTCACCCGCCATCCCGCCGTGGCGCTCGCTGCAGTGGTCGGTGAGCCCGATCCCGTCCGCACCGAAGTGGTGAAGGCCGTCATCGTCCTCAAGCAAGGGTTCACGCCGGGCGACGCGCTCAAGGCGGAGCTCCAGGAGCACGTGCGCTCCCGGCTCGCCGCGCACGAATATCCCCGCATCGTCGAGTTCGTGAAGGAGCTGCCGCTCACGGCGACGGGCAAGATCATCCGGCGGGCGCTGCGCTCGCCGAAGAAGGCCTGAGGGTGCTGCCATGCCGCATCTGCAGTTCGACCTGAGCTTCACGCCGAGCCCGGAACAGAAGACCCGCTTCGCCTCCGCTATCGTGGAGCACTTCGCGCGAGTGATGGATACCGGGAGCGATCACATCGCAGTTTCCCTTCGCTGTGGGGCTCGCGGGGACCTGACCTTCGGCCGCGCGGAGGACCCCACCCAGGGGATCGCGTTCCTCAATGCCGACCTCCGGCGTGGTCGGACGCCCGACCAGAAACGCCTGTTCGCGCTGGCCGCCATAGAGGAGCTGGAGCGCACGCTCGGCGTTCCGCGCGCCGCCGTGTACGTCATCTTCACCGAGCACGACGGTCCCGACTTCCAGATGCACGACGGCGTTCTGCCCTCCTGGTCAGCGGGAGAGAATCCGTTGGAGAATTTGCGTTAGCCGCGTTGCGCCCGAGGCAGCCACGCCAGCGCCTCGTCCATGTCGCCGCGCGGGCGGTACTCGAGCCCGACGCTGCCGCGATAGCCGAGCTCGTCGAGATCACGGAGGAGCTCAGGAATCGGCTGCTTTCCGGTGCCGGGCTGATTCCGTCCGGGCACGTCTGCAACCTGCACGTGCGCGACGAGCGATGAATACCGCCGCAGCGCCGCGCGCGCGTCCGCCCCCGCCATTCCCACGTGGTACTGGTCGAGCTGAAGCCGCACCGACGGCGTTCCCGCCGCTTCCACCAGCGCCGCGGCGCGATCGACCGTGTCGGCGAAGTAGCCAGGCATGTCGACGGAGTTGATCGCTTCCACCAGCAGTGTCGCCCCGATCTCCTGCGCCAGCGGCACCGCCGCGCGCAGGTTGGCGACCGCCGTCCGCTCCGCGTCGCCCCGCGATACACCTGGCGGCGGAATTCCCGCGAGCGCATTGAGCAGCCGCGTTCCGAAGCGCGGCGCGGACGTCACGGCATCGCGCACCGTCCGCAGGAAGTCCTCCTCGCGTCCCGGCAGGGAGAGGAGGCCGCGCTCTCCGCCCGCCCAATTGCCCGGCGCGGGATCGAACAGCACGAGCTCGAGACCATGCTCCTTCAGCGCCCGCTCGACCCGCGCAGGATCGAGCTCATGGACGAAGAGGATCTCGACACGCCGGAACCCCGCCTCCGCGGCGGCGCGAAAGCGGTCGTACACGTCCAGCTCCGGCCAGAGCATGGTGAGATTGGCGGCGAATCGCGGCATGGCCACTCCCTCATCGCACCGGCCGATCGACCGTGACGCCGGCCGCGTCTTCCCAGAGCCGTACCAGCGCGGCCATGTCCTGATCCGACATGCCGCGCGCCGCCGCCTCGAGGAACCGTTGCTCCGCGACCGCTCCGAGCAACAGCGGCACCTGCGCCGCCTTGGCCTCGTCGTGGATGATCCCGAGATCCTTGAGCAGGAGGCGAATGGACGTCGCCTCGCTGAAGTCGCGCGAGATGAACCGCGGGAGATTGCGCGTCATCATCGTCGATCCGCCGAAGGAAGTGCCGATCACTTCCAGGACGGTCTTCGGATCGGCGCCCATCTTCGCGCCCAGCACGGCTGCTTCCGCGATGGCAGCGGTGTGCACGCCGACGAGCAGCTGGTTGACGAGCTTCACCGCCTGCCCTGCACCGGTCGGCCCGCAGAGGCGGATGTTCTTGCCGAAGGCCTGGAACACCGGCAACGCGGCTTCGAACGCCTCCTTCTCGCCACCGACCATCACCGTCAGCGTCCCCGCCTGCGCGCCCGCCGGACCGCCGGAGACGGGCGCGTCGAGGAACTGCGCGCCTCGCTGGCGCAGTTTCGCCGCGCAGCGCCGGTTCTGCTCCAGGCTGACGGTGGAATGATCCACGAAGATCTGCCCGGGACGGGCCACCGACGCGAGCTCTTCGTACACGGCGTCGACGGAAGCCGGAGTCGGCAGGGCGGTCAGGACGAAATCGGCGTGGGCCGCTGCCTCGGCAGCCGAGTTGGCGGGCGTCGCGCCGAGGGCTGCGAGCTGGTCGGTGGGACCGCGTGAACGATTGAACGCTTGGACCTGATGCCGCGCCTCCAGCAAGCGCGCGGCCATCGGCCGTCCCATCTTTCCCAGACCGATGAAGGCGACCTTTGCCATGGCGGCGCTATACCACGCGGCTCGCGCCGCTGCGTCCGTCGGAGTCGTCCTCGGCTGCGCATGCGCCAGCGGCCACGTCGGGCCCCCGGGCGACGGCGGCGGCTCTGGGGGGCCGGGCGACGCAGGAACGCAGCCCGGCTGGGTTGTCGCCTCTCGCGAAGATTTCCAGCAGACCTCAATCCCGGATGCGGCGTGGGAACGCGATCCCGTCCCGGACGACGGCCCGTTTGCGGATGACGGAGCTTTCTTCCGTGCGCGGGGAGTGGTGCCGCCTGTGGCATATCGAACCTCGGCGCCGCTCGGGGCGGATGGCTGGCTCCGCATCGAGTCGTACACGCGCTCCGCCTCACGCGCCTTCCACGACCTCGCGCAAGTGACGGCGGACCCGGCCGACCCCTCGAACCGCGTCCTGCGAATCACATCGCCAGCACATACCGATGCGACGGTGATCCGCTCCGCGACTCCTTTGCCGGACAGATACCGGATCTCGCTCCGCGTCGGGTTCGCGGATTTCGGCGACGGCAGACCCGGCTCGAACGGCTACGCGGGCGGCGAGCGCGCCGAACCGTGGTGGAACGACGACGCGACCACGCAGAACGGCTTCTACTGGCTCACCATCCTCGACGCGCAGCCGCGACCGCACAACAACACCTGGATCCACCATCACCGGAAGGTCGTCGTCGACTCGGACAACAATTACCCGCCCTGGATGGAGATGTTCGACGGAAGCAGATTCTCGCTGAACGGAGAGCACCCGATCATGATGTTCGCCCTCGACGGCCGGGGCGCGGGGACGGAGATGACCGGCAAGCCGTTCCTCTCGTACTCCGCAGGCGCGTGGCAGCCTTCCGGCGCGATCCGGGGCGTCGACGCATACCTTCCCGGCGAGTGGTATCGCGTGTCGATCGAGCGGTCCGACAACGTGTACACGCTGGAGATCGCCGGACGGTTCCGCTACGGCGGGCAGCGCACGTATCGCGCATCCATCGATGCGCAGGCGAACTGCGTCTGGCATTTCAACCGCACGCCGGCCGAGGATGCTTCAGGATGCCTGGACGAGACCGGCTGGCCTTCTCTCGGCGCCGCGTACCCGCGTTGGCCGGCGGGGCAGACCTGGCCCGACTGGTTCATGTTCGGCGACCCGCACAACAACTATTACCGCGGCCAGGTGCTCTACGACGACGTGCAGCTCGAGGTGTGGCGCTGAAGAGCGGCAGGTGCGTACTATCCCGCGCCTTCGGAGGTCGCCATGTTCATGTCCTCAGCCGATTACCGCGAATCGCTCCGGCGCTACCGGCCGCACGTGTACGTCGACGGCGACGCCGTCGAGTCCGTCGCTGACGAACCGCGGCTCGCGCCCGGCATCAACGCCGTCGGCTTGACGTACGACTTCGCGCTGCGCACGGTGCTCGCGCCGGTGATGACGGCGACGCAGAAGACCTCCGGGCAGCCCGTGAACCGGATGCTGCACGTCCCCACCACCAGCTCCGACCTGCTCAACAAGCTCGAGGCCGTCCGGGTCATCTGCCAGGAGACGGGCTGCGCGATGCGCTATCTCGGCGGCGACGCCTTCAGCGCCATCCTTCAGGCCACGCACCGCATCGACGAGGACAAAGGCACCGATTACAAGGCACGGTTCCTCGCGTACATGCACCGCGCGCAGGCGGACGATCTCGCTCTCGCCGTCGCCATGACCGACGGCAAGGGCGATCGGTCGCGGCGGCCACACCAGCAGGAGAACCCGGACAGCTACGTGCACATCGCCGAGCGGCGCAAGGACGGCATCGTGCTCTCCGGCGTGAAGGCGATCATCACCGGCGCTCCGTACGTGCACGAGATCCTGGTGATGCCGTGCCGGAACATGACCGAGGCCGACGCGGACTTCGCGGTCTGCTGCGCGGTGCCGGTCGATGCGGAGGGACTCACCCTGGTCGCCCGCCCGGCCGGACGACCCGGAGAGCCCGCGGCCACCTTCAGCGGCAGATATGGACAGTCGACCGGCGTCGCGCTCTTCGAGCGCGTGTTCGTCCCTTGGGAGCGAGTGTTCCTCGCCGGCGAATGGGAGCATTCGGGCTTTCTCACTTACAGCTACGCGACGCACCATCGGCACACGTGCATCGGCGCGCGCGCCGGGTTCGGAGACCTGCTCATCGGCGCCGGCGCATTGATGACGGAAGCGAACGGCCTCGACCTCGACCAGACGCCATACCTCCGGGAGGCGATGGTCGAGCTGATCAAGATCGTCGAGGGCTTCTACGCCTGCGGCGTGGCCGCCTCGGTCTACGCGAAGGAGGATCCTGCCGGTGACGTCGTACCCGAGCCGGTCTTCGCGAACATCGGCAAGCTGTTGCTCGCGACGCAGATCTACGACATGCACCGCCTCGCCCATCACGTTTCCGGCGGGCTGATCGTGACGTTGCCGGGCCCCCACGAGGACCACAACCCGGCGACGGCCGGCAGGCTCTCGGAAGTGCTCGGCGCGCGCTCCGACGTGCCGTATGAGAAGCGGATCGAGGTCGCGCGACTGATCGAGGATCTCACCGCTTCCTACCAGGGCGGCTGGTATTCGGTGATCAGCCTGCACGGCGGCGGATCGCCCGAGGCGATGAAGCAGGAGATTTGGCGCCACTATCCCGTGGGAAACAAGGTCGAGCTGGTCGAGCGGCTGCTCGAGCGCGGCGTCCTCGACGACGAGACGCGCAAGATCACGCGCAACCGGCAGCCCGGCCGCTGCTGTGCGGCGGGATGCGTCGTGCCGGACGCACCGCACATGTTGCCGCTTTCGGAGGCGCGTGAGCCGGAGGTCGTGCCGCTAACCCTGGCGAAGAAGTCCGGCTCCTGAGGTTGGTGCGCGCCGGGCTCGAGGACCGCGAAACGGGATGCGGTACCGACGTGAGGTCCTGGAGCCCGCCGCGAATTGAGCTAGTCGAGTTGCTGGAACTCGCCGATCTCGTTGCTGGGCGGCGGCGGCTGGTGCGAAGTCGAAGCTTCGTCGAGCGAGGGGATCGGCGGGGTCATGGTCTCCACCTGGTTCTGGACGGCTGCTTCCACGTCGAAGCGGAAGGTCGCTAGCATTCCGATGACGAGGCAGAGCGCGACGAGGCTGACCGCGACGGTCGACCATCTGAGCCATTTCATGTTGACACCTCCGCGAAGGTGCATACGCAGAAGTGGTGCCAGCGGCGAACGGCGCGAACCAGCCGAATCCGTCCTCTTCGGGCGCGATCGATGTGTAGCGCTACAGCGGCGCCACAAAAAGCGGGGTGCAGCGCGCCCTCTTGCCGACTCGCGACCCACGTCGGCGCACATCGCGCGCTCGATTGGCGCGATGGTACCGTCCCTCTGAAGGCTACCGTTTAACCGTTTCCCCGGAGGGATTTCGATGCGACTTTTCAGCAAGCTGGCGTTTTGCTTCCTGCTCGCCGCGAACGTCGCGCGCGCGCAGTCAACCACGAACGATGCGGCGCCGAAGGCCGACGCGCCCAAGCCCGCGGCGGACACCGCGACCGCGGCTCCGGCCGAGCCGAAGACCGAGGCTGCCCCGGCGCGGCCGTATGTCGATTCCGCGATCACGTTCCTCACCTCGCTCAGCCACACGAATCGGTCGGGCGACGCCGGCACGAAGGCGTGGGCCGACCTGCGGTCCGTGTCCGTCGACAAGGTGCCGGTGAAGTGGGCCGGCAAGGAACTGGTGATCGACGCCCAGGCCGGCCACAGCGACGCGATGCTGGTCCGCTTCTCCAAGGTGAGCACCTGGCGCGAGGCGTTCGACGTCCAGGGCGTCACCATCGAGAAGGCGCAGATCAAGGTCGGCGACCAGGACTACACCGGCAAGGCGCGGCTGAAGCTGGCGGAGAAGAACGGGAAGTGGGTCGTGGAGTCGCTCGAGGTCGAGTAGCGGGACTGCCGAAGGCAGCCCAGCTATTGCAGTTAGACTATCCATTCTCGGCGCGCCAGCCACATGTGGGCTGGCGCGCCGCGTGTTGACCGCCTGACCGCCGGGTGGTAACGCCCACGGCCCTCCGGGGCACGGTCGCTCACACGACCCCGAAGGGGGTCCGCCGTGAGCTCCATCGCCATCGAGGTCAACGGCGTTGCTCAGACCCGCGAGGTCGAGCCCCGCCTGCTGCTCGTCCATTTCCTGCGCGACGTCCTCGGCCTGACCGGGACGCACGTGGGCTGCGACACCAGCCAATGCGGCGCCTGCACCGTCCTCCTCGACGGCAAGGCCGTGAAGTCCTGTTCCCTGTTCGCGGTCCAGGTCGAAGGGCGTTCCGTCACCACCATCGAAGGCCTGGCGCAGGACGGCAAGCTGCATCCGGTGCAGCAGGCGTTCTGGGACCAGCATGGGTTGCAGTGCGGGTTCTGCACGCCGGGAATGATCCTCTCGGCCTGCGAGCTGCTCGCCTGCAACCCGAGCCCGACCGAGAGCGAGATCCGCGCGGGCCTCGAAGGCAATCTCTGCCGTTGCACGGGATACACGAACATCGTCAAGGCGGTGCAGCAGGCCGCCGCCGCGAGGTGACCCATGCCCGAGCGACTCTTCGGAGCCAGCATCAAGCGCCGCGAGGACCCGCGCCTGATCACCGGCAAGGGGCAGTTCGTGGACGACGTGCGCGTCCCCGGGACGACGTACGCGGCGTTCGTTCGCAGCCCTCACGCCCACGCCCGCATCGCGCGCATCGACGCGTCGGCGGCGAAGCGGCTCCAGGGCGTCGTCGCCGTGTACACCGGCAAGGACCTGGTCGACGGCGGGGTGAAACCGATCCCGACTGGCTGGCTGATCCCGAACATCAAGATCCCGGCCCACTACCCGCTCGCAACCGATCGCGCCCGCTACATGGGAGACGCCGTCGCGGTGGTGATCGCGGAGTCGCCTTACGTCGCCCGCGACGCCGCCGAGCTGATCGACGTCGAATACGAGCCGCTGCCCGCCGTCGCCGATCCGGCCAAAGCGGTTCAACGCGGCGCTCCGGCGGTGCACGACGAGGCCGCCGACAACGTCTGCTTCCGCTGGCAGCTCGGCGACAAGGCGGCGACCGACAAGGCCTTTGCCGGCGCGGCGAAGGTGGTGAAGGAGAGCTTCCGCAACCACCGGCTGATCCCCAACGCCATCGAGCCGCGCTCCGCGCTCGCCAGCGTCAATCCGGGCACTGGCGAGGTGACGCTCTGGCTGACGACGCAGAACCCGCACGTGCACCGGCTGATCATGTCGGCGTTCGTCCTCGGGCTGCCGGAGCACAAGCTGCGCGTGATCTCGCCCGACGTGGGCGGCGGATTCGGATCGAAGATCTTCGTCTATCCGGAGGAGTGCGTCGTCACCTGGGCATCGCGCGCGCTCTCGCGTCCGGTCAAGTGGACCGCCGATCGGCGCGAGGCGTTCCTCAGCGACGCGCACGGCCGCGATCACTACAGTGACGCCGAGATGGCGCTCTCCGAGGATGGACGGATCCTCGCGCTGCGGGTGAAGACCATCGCCAACATGGGCGCGTACCTGTCGCTCTTCGCCCCCGCCATCCCGACCTATCTCTACGGAACGCTGCTCGCGGGCGCCTACCAGACGCCGGCGATCCATGTCGACGTCACTGCGGTCTTCACCCACACCACGCCGGTCGACGCCTATCGCGGCGCGGGCCGGCCCGAGGCCTGCTACCTCCTCGAGCGCATGGTGGATCTGTCGGCGCGCGAGCTGGGGATGGATCCGCTGGAGATCCGCCGCAAGAACTTCATCCCCAAGGAGAAGTTCCCCTACCAGACGCCGGTCGCGGTCCTCTACGACAGCGGGAACTATGCGGCCGCGCTCGACAAGGCGCTGGAGAGCTTCGACTACGCCGCGTTCCGCAAGGAGCAGGAGCAGGCGCGCAAGCGCGGCCGCTATCTCGGCGTCGGGTTCTCCACCTATGTCGAGGCATGTGGTCTGGCCCCTTCGCAGGTCGCGGGGGCGCTGGGGGCGCAGGCAGGTCTCTACGAGAGCGCTACCGTGCGCGTGCATCCCACCGGCAAGGTGACGGTCTTTACCGGCTCGCACAGCCACGGGCAGGGACACGAGACGACGTTCGCCCAGGTGGCCGCGGACGAGCTGCAGCTGCCGCTCGAAGACGTAGAGATCGTCCACGGCGATACCGGCCAGGTACCGTTCGGGATGGGCTCGTACGGCAGCCGCAGCGGACCCGTCGGCACGGCCGCCGTCTACATGGGCACGCAGAAGATCAAGGAGAAGGCGAAGAAGATCGCCGCGCACCTGCTGGAGGCGAACGAAGCCGACGTCGTCTACGAAGGCGGCAAGTTCTCGGTGAAGGGCTCGCCGGGACGCTTCAAGACCTTCGGCGACATCGCGCTGATGGCCTATCTCGCGCACAACATGCCGAAGAACCTGGAGCCCGGCCTCGAGGCGATCAGCTTCTTCGATCCGGGCAACTTCGTGTTCCCGTTCGGGACGCACATCTGCGTGGTGGAAGTAATGCGCGACACCGGGCAGGTGAAGGTGCTTCGCTACCTGGCGGTCGACGATCTCGGACGCGTCATCAACCCCATGATCGTCGACGGCATGGTGCACGGCGGCGTTGCGCAGGGCGTCTCGCAAGCCCTGTGGGAGCACGCGGAGTACGACGAGAACGGCCAGCTGATCACCGGATCGTTCATGAACTACGCGCTGCCGCACGCCGACGACCTGCCTTCGGTACAGGTGGGCCGGACGGAGACGCCGAGCCCCGTGAACCCGCTCGGCATCAAGGGGGCGGGCGAGACCGGCACCATCGCCTCCACTGCCGCCGTTTCCAATGCGGTCATGGATGCGCTCGCGCCGTTCGAGGTCCGCCACATCGACATGCCGCTCACTCCAGGCCGGATCTGGGAAGCCCTGCAGGGCCGCTGAGGGAGGACATCATGTACTCCGCTCCGTTCGAGTACCACGCTCCCGCGACGCTCTCGGAAGCCATCGCCCTGCTCGGCCGCTACGGCGACGAGGCGAAAGTCCTCGCCGGCAGCCAGAGCCTCATCCCGCTGATGAAGCTGCGGCTCGCGCAGCCAGCCCACGTCGTCGATCTGCGCAAGGTGGACGGCCTCACTGGCGTGCGCGAGGCGCAGGGTGCGCTGCTCGTCGGCGCGCTGACCACGCACGCGGCGATGGCCGCCTCCGAGTTGGTGCGCGCGAAGCTGCCGATGGCGGCGGAGGCGGCGAGCCAGATCGGCGATCCGCAGGTGCGCAATCTCGGCACCATCGGCGGCAGCCTCGCGCACGCGGATCCGTCGGCGGACTGGCCCGCGGTGCTTACGGCGCTGGACGCCACGGTGGTTCTCGCCGGCCCACGGGGAGAGCGGACCCTGAAAGTGCAGGACCTGATCACGGGCCCGCTCAGCACGGTCCTCGAGAACGGGGAGCTGCTGACGCAAGTCAAGATTCCGCTACCGCCCGCGCGGACCGCAGGAGCGTACGAGAAGCTGCCCAACCCGGCGTCGCGATTCGCGATCGTCGGCGTCGCGGCCGAAGTGTCGCTGGATGCGCGAAACACGGTGCAGTGGTCGCGCATTGCCATCACCGGCCTTGCCCCGAAGGTGACGCGCGCGACGGCGGTCGAGCAGGCCTTGCAGGGCAAGACTGCAGATGCCGCCACGGTCAAGGCGGCCTCCGCCCGCGCAGCCGCGGGGATGGAGCTCCGCCCCGACCTGACCGGGTCGGCTGCGTACAAGGCGCAGCTCGCGGCCGTGTACACGGAGCGCGCCGTGCTCCGCGCCGTCTCGCGCGCCCGCGAGCGCTGACATCACGATTTCGTACGTGGCGAGGATTCGAGCGCCTGCCCGCACGCTGGGGAGGGGCGGTTCACCATTGCGGCCAACCGTCCGAGTGCGAAGGGTTCATTCGGTATCGGGGGTTACATGCGCGGCGGAATGTCGGCGTTCGCTCTCGCGCTCTTTGCAGCGGCCTGCGGCGTCAGCTCGAACGAGACAGATCAAAACCGGAACCCGCAGCAGGTGACGCTCCGCGTGACCACCTCCGGCAGCGGCCTGGTGCGGGGCGCTGGCTCGGACTGCCGGTCCAGCTGCAGCGCGCAGTATGTCAAAGGCTCGCAGGTCCATCTCGTTGCCGTGCCGGATGCCGACTCCAGCTTCAGCGGCTGGTCAGGAGCGTGCAGCGGCACCGCCGCCTGCGATTTGACTTTGGATGCGGATCGCGACCTGGCGGCGACGTTTGCGGGCTCGCCGCCGCCTCCCCCCGGTCAGCGCCGGCTCACCGTGATCGTGCAGGGCCACGGCCGCGTCACCTCGCGGCCGGCCGGGCTCGATTGCGACTCATCGACCTGCAGCGCGGACTTCGCGGACGGGATTTCGATCTCGCTGGACGCGGCGCCGGCGAGCGGCTTCAACTTCGACGGCTGGGGCGCCGGCTGCAGCGGGCCTGGAGGCTGCACGTTGACGTTGCGCAGCGACCGCACGGTGTATGCGAACTTCACCGCGCAGCAGCCGCCACCCCCTCCACCGCCGTCGCAAGCGCACCTCGTCGCTTCCGTCACCGGCCCGGGAACGGTCACCGGCGGCGGCCTGAACTGCGGCGAATCGACCGCGACGTGTGACGTCACTCTCGCCGGGGGAAGCACGGTCACCCTCACCGCGTCGCCGGCAGGCCGGACGCGGTTCATGGGCTGGGGCGGCGCGTGCTCCGGCACGACCACCACCTGCGAGCTGACGGTGAACGCGGACACCAAGGTCACCGCGGAGTTCCAGTCGGAGGTGATGGCGCTCGCCCCCAGCGACGGGACGAACATCTATCCGGTGATGGCGCTGAACTCGACGCGCCTTTTCTGGCCGCGCTGGACGAACGGCAGCGCGATCTGGTCGATGCCGAAAAAGGGCGGGGAAGCCGTGCGCGTCGTCGCCGCGAGCGTCACGGCGATGGCGGCGGACGACGCCTACCTGTACTGGACGGATCAGCACAGCCTGTACTCGGTTCCGGTGGGCGGAGGGGAGGTCGCACAGCTCGCTTCGGCGTGGCCGATCGAAAAGCTCGCGCTCGACGAGGTGGGCGCGCTCTATTGGACGGTCGGCCCGGGAATCGGCACGAACGGCTCGGTGCACCGGATGCAGAACCGGGCGGATTCGGTGATCGCCAGCGACCAGTACCCCGCGGGCGCCGTTGCCGTCGACGCGGATTACGTGTACTTCGCCACCTCCACCGCGAGCGGCGCCGTGCGCCGCGTTCCGCGCAAGGGAGGCACGGTCGAGTCGCTGTTGGACTGCGCCGCGACCTGCTCCGTCTATGGCGTGCGGGTCGACGCAGAGAACGTTTACTGGCGCGAAGCCTACAGCGGAAGGGTGTTCGCCCGCGACAAGAAGACCGGCGCAGTGCGCACGCTCGATGGCGGCAATGGGTCGGACGGGTCAACCGTCTATGCAGACCTCCAGGTCAATGCTGGAGTCGTGTATTGGAACAGGATCGGAGGCCTCGGGCCGGTCTACGGAATCTTCCGCGTCAATGGCGACGGAACCGGCTTCGGCGCCGTCGCCAGCAGCAACGACGCGGCCTGGTATGGGCTGGCCGTCGACGACGACGCCGTGTACTACTTCCATGCCAGCTCGATCATCCGCCGGCTGAAGTAGCCACATCCGCCACGGCCTCCAGCGCCGACCGCAGAATCTGGAGAGGCAACAGCGCACAGCTGACCCGCGAAGGGCGCAGCTCCGTCCGCAGCGCTGCGAGCAGCTCCGCGTCGGCGAGCTTGCGCGCGGCTTCGACCGGAACCCCGTTCAAGAGGTCGCCGAGGATCGATGCCGCGGCGATCGAGACCATGCACGCTTCCGCCTGGAAGCGCAGCGCGGCCAAGCGCCGATCGCGGATGCGCAGCTCGATGCGCACGCGGTCGCCGCAGAGCGGATTGACCCCTTCGTGCGCGGCATCGGGCGATTCCAGGGCGCCGCGGTTGCGGGGATTGCGCGCATGGTCCGCGATCACTTCGCCATACAGCGGCGCGCTCAATCGAGTTGTCCCCTGGGCACGCCTTGCCGGTACGGCGCGAGCCGGTACGAGGTCTCGGGCGCGATGATTCCGCCCGCCGAGAGCGCCGCGATCTCGGCGGCCCCCATCCGGTCGCCTGCCATCACACGCGGCAGCACCACGTCGAGCGAAGTGGCGCGGGAGAAGATCCCGCAGGAAGGCGCGCCGAGAATCGGAACGTCGCCGAGATAGGCGATCCAGAGCAGCGTTCCCGGGTAGGCCGGAACTCCGTGCCGCTCCATTCGCGCGCCCGCCACCTCCAGCGCCTGGAGCACCGGATCCTGCGGATCCATCGACCGGCTACCGGCGAGGACGATGAGCTGCGCTCCGGCGCGCTGCTCGCCGGCCAGCGCCTCGGCCAGGGCCCGCGGATTTCCCGGCACCGATCGCGCCGTCTCCAGCCTGGAACCGAAGAAGGAGAGCTTTTCGTGAAAGGAGCGGCGCGCCTTCTCCAACGCGACCTCGGCGATCTGCTCGTGGACGAGCAACGAGCCACGCGCGGGCACGAAAGGGCGCACGCGAACCAGGCCGCCCGACGCGATCTCCTCCGCCTGCCGCACGCGCTGCTCGCGGGTGACGAAGGGCACCACCTTCGCGCGCCCGATGACGTCGCCTTCGACGGCGACGTAATCCTGCGGGTGCGCATACGCGGCCAGGTCGGGCACCAGATTGACGTCGCGGAGCCGCGTGGCGTCGATCGCGACCAGCCCCCGCCGCCGGGCCACCAACGGGAAGGACCCGCCGTCGACCTCGCCGACGCCGACTCCGTCGCCTGCGACGGCGGAGGCGAGCCTGCGGCCCGCGACGTCCTCGTGGACGTCGCCCGCCTCCAGCTCGAGGACGTCCAGCTCCTTCCATGCCGCCGCGTCGATCGCGCGCACGTCCGCTTCCGAGAGCACGCGGCCCTTCTTCAGGCTGCCGAGATCACGCGTCAGGACCAGGCCCGGCGCAACCTTCTCTCCCCGCACGATTCGCCGCTGGTTCATCGTTCTCTCCTAGGCGAGTAGATGCCGCTCCAGAGCGCGCAGTGCCGCCAGGTTATGCGCGGGCGCAAACACGCTCACGTGCGGCAGCGCTGCCTGCATGCCTTGGGTGAGCGGCTCGTAGTCAGCACTCCCGAGCAGCGGATTCAGCCAGATCAACCGCCGGCTGCGCCTGCGCAGGATCTCCATCTCCGCTCCGAGCAACGTCGGCTCCCCGGTGTCCCAGCCGTCGCTGAGGATGACCACCACGGTCCGGCCGTCGATCAGCTTGCCCCAGTCCTGGTTGAACGCCGCAAGGCATTCGCCGATCCGCGTCCCACCCGACCAGTCGTGGACTTCAGACGCGAGCCCGCGCAGCACCTGCGCGTAGTCGGGCTGCTGCAAGACGCCGGTGACGCGCCGCAGGACGGTGGAGAAGACGAAGCTCTCCACCCGCGCCACCGTCCCCTGCAGCGCGTAGAGGAACTGCAGGAGGAAGCGGCTGTACAGGTCCATCGAGCCGGAGACGTCGCAGATGGCAACGATGCGCGTCTTGCGCGGCTTGCGGCGGCGGAAGCGCAAGTCGATCGGCTCGATCAGGGCCCGGCGCATCGTGCGGCGCAGGTCGATGCGGCGACCGCGATTCGCGGCCGCCCAACGCCGGCTGGGCCGCGCTGCGAGTCGCCGGGCGATGCCGGCGGCGAGGCGCTGGATCTCCGCGAGCTCGTCAGCGCCGAACGTACTGAAGTCCTTCTGCGCGACCGCGGGCATGTCGCTCGCCGCCGGAACGGGCTCGGGCTCCTCGCCGTCCGTTCCGCCGCCTTCCTCTCCCCAGGAGCTCAACGATGGCACGGCGGGGTCGCGCGGGGGAGGTCGCTTGTGCACGCGGACCACACCGTCGCGAGCCGAAGCCACCGGCGCGGAAAAGAACGCTTCGAATGCCTCGTCGAAGACGTCCGCCTCCTCCGGGCGGGCCATCAGCACGCAGCGCAGCGAGAGATATGCGCGTTGCCGGGATTCCATTCCGGCGCAGCGCAGGGCGCGAACCGCGTCGATGGCATGTCCGGTCGTCACCGTCATGCCGCGGCCGCGCAGCTCGCGGCAGAACGCCACGGTCCGCTGCACGAGGTCGGCGCTCATGCAGCTCCCGCGGGGAGCCGGCCCGCCTCCAGCTCCGCCCTGACCCTCCGCAGATCCGACTCGTCCTTCACCACGCACCCGAGCGTCGAAGCGACGACCTCCGGCGTCAGATGCGCGGCGTGCAGAATGACCAGCGCCTGCGCCCAGTCCAGGGTCTCGGAGACGCCGGGAACTTTGGCGAGCTTCGCGCGCCGCAGCTTCTGCACGAGCCCGACGATCTGCGCGGCCAGGTCCTCGCTGGCGCCCGGCACCTTCCGGCGGACGATCGACAGCTCCTTCTCGAACGGCGGGTGATCGATGAACAGATAGAGGCATCGCCGCCGGAGCGCGTCGGACAGCTCCCGCGTGCGGTTCGAGGTGAGAACGACATGCGGGCGCTCCCGCGCGCGGAGCGTCCCGAGCTCCGGGACCGTGACCTGGAAGTCGGAGAGCACCTCGAGGAGGAAGGCCTCGAACTCCTCGTCGCTGCGGTCGATCTCGTCCACCAGCAGGACCGGCGCGCGCCCCTCGTGCGCGATGGCCTGGAGCAGCGGCCGCTTGAGCAGGAACGGCTCGCTGAAGATCTTCGCTTCCGCCTCCGGAGCCCCGTGACCGTCGCGCTCCTGGAGGCGGATGTGCAGAAGCTGGCGCGCGTAATTCCATTCGTAGAGCGCGCTCGCCGCGTCGAGGCCTTCGTAGCACTGGAGGCGGATCAGCTCGGTGTCGAGGACGCGGGCGAGGACCTTCGCGATCTCCGTCTTCCCCACCCCCGCGTGGCCTTCGATCAAGAGCGGCTTGCGCAGCTCCAGCGCGAGGTGCAGCGAGGTCGCGATGGCCTGGTCGGCCACGTAAGCCTCGTGATCGAGCTGCTCGAGGAGCTGTGCGATGCGATCCACGAGCGCACCCCTGCGAAAGGGGCAGTCAAAGCACGCGTGCGGGCGAGGCGTCAAACGGGCGCGAGGGCCCACCTGGTTGGAAACGACAGCGCCCGGCCGTTAGAATCCGCCGCCCCCGGGAGGTGCCGGTGAAGCACTGGGTCGAAACCACCGCGATCCTCGATCGACTCTCGAAGCTGATCGGTGCCGGTCACAGCGCTGCGCTGGCCACCGTGGTGCGGATTTCCGGCTCGGCGTATCGCCGTCCCGGCGCGAAGCTCCTCGTCGAAGAAGACGGAACGATGCAGGGCGGCGTCAGCGGGGGGTGCCTGGAGAACGACGTCCGCGCCCTCGCCCTCGAAGTGCTGCGCGGCGGTGCCAGCCGGATGCTGCATTACGACACGGGCTCCGACGAAGAGACGCTGTGGGGTCTGGGTCTCGGCTGCGAGGGCGCCGTCGACGTGTACCTCCAGCGCATCGGCACCGGCTGGGTCGATGCAGCCGGCAAGCAGATGCGCGAGCTCGCCGCAGCCGGCATGCCGTTCGCCGCGATCACCATCGTTCGCGGTCCGTTCGAGGGCAAGACCCTGATGCTGGCCCGCGGTTCCCTGATCGGAAGCTCGGGAGCGCCGGAGCTCGATCGCGACCTGGCGCAACGCGCCGGGCCGCTGCTGGAAGGCGACGGCGGCTCCGCCCTTCTCGAGATCGGCGACCATGCCGCGTTCGTCGACGTCCTCCGGCCGCCACCGCGCCTGCTCATCTTCGGCGCGGGCGACGACGCGCGTCCGCTCGCGGCGATCGCGGCCGATGCCGGCTTCGAGGTCACCGTCGTCGACCACCGACCTGCGTATCTGAACGCCGAGCGGTTCCCGCCCCCGTTGCGGCTGGCGCTGCGGCGCCCGTCCGACGGTGTCTCCGGGTTGCCACTGACCATCACGCGCAAGAACTTCGCCGTGGTGCAAACGCATACGCTGGCGCACGATCGCGACTGGTTGCGGGCGCTCGCGGGGCAGCCGCTCGCCTACCTCGGTCTGCTCGGGCCGCGCACGCGCAAGGAGCAAGTCCTTCAGGCGCTCCGCTGGGAAGATCAGGAGCTGTTTGGGCCCGTCGGTCTCGACATCGGCGCGGATGGCCCCGAGCAGGTGGCAATCAGCATCGTCGCCGAGCTCCTGGCGGTGAACGCGCGGCGTCCGGGAAGCCATCTGCGCGGGCGAGAGGGCGGTATCCATGACCGGTGAGCGCGTTGCCGGCGTGGTGCTCGCGGCGGGCCTGTCCACCCGGATGGGGCGCAACAAGATGCTCCTCCGAATCGGTAGCCGCAGCCTCGTCCGCCGGGCCGTGGAGACCGCGCTCTCGGCACGGCTCGATCCGGTGCTCGTGGTCGTCGGCCATGAGCGCGAGCGGGTGGAAGCCGAGTTGCACGGCCTCTCTTGCACGGCCGTGCACAACCCGGAGTACGCGGCGGGCATGAACACATCGTTGCGGGCGGGAGTCCGCGCGCTGGCGGAGGACGTGCAGGGCGCCGTGGTCCTGCTCGGCGACATGCCGCTCGTCGACGCGACGATGGTGCGGACGTTGGTCGACTCCTTCCGTCGCGAGCAGCCTCCCCTCGTGATCTCGACGTATGATGGCGTCGTCGCACCGCCCATCCTCTATGGCCGCGCGCTCTTCGAAGAGCTGCGTGCCCTCGACGCCGAAGCGTGCGGAAAGAGCGTCGTGCGGCGGCATCGCGCCGAAGCCGCCGAGCTTCGCTGGCCGAAGGAAGCCCTCAGCGACCTCGATGCGCCCGAGGATCTCGAGCGCGTCCGGGCGCGGCTCGAGGCGGCGTGATGCGCGCCGAGCTGCTCCAGCTCGCGGCAGACCTTTCGAGGCGGCGCGAGCCGTTCGTCCTGGCGATGGTCGTCCGGCGCGAGCCCTATACCTCGGCGCAGCCGGGCGACATGGCGATCATCACGGCCGACGGCTCCTACCATGGCTGGCTGGGAGGCAACTGCACGCAGCCTACCGTGAAACGCGAAGCGCGGCTGGCGCTGGCGGACGGCAGGCCTCGCTTCGTCTCGCTGTCGCCGGATCCGAAGTCGCAAGAACGTCCTGGCGTGACGGCGCTACCGATGACGTGTCACAGCGGAGGCAGCGTGGACATCTACCTGGAGCCGATGCTGCCGCCGCCGCAGCTTCTGATCTTCGGTGAATCGCCCTGTGCACGCGCGCTTGCCCGCCTCGGAGAGGTCATGGGCTACGGAATCGCTCGTGGACTCGACGGTGGCGCAGGCCAGGGACCCACGTTCGCTGTCGTCGCCACGATGGGCGAAAACGACGAGGACAGCATCGCCGCAGCCATTTCCGCCCGCTGCGAGTACGTCGCCGTCGTCGCCAGCCGCAACCGGTTCGCGGAGATGCGCGATGCGTTGCTCGAGCGCGGCGTCCCGCGGGAGGCGCTGTCGCAGGTGCGAAACCCCGCCGGACTGGACCTCGGCGCGCGCCTCCCCGAGGAGGTGGCGGTGAGCATCCTCGCCGAAATCGTCCAGCTTCGCCGGGCAAGGCAACCGCGGCCGGCGCCGCAGGACCAGCCCGCCTCCGAGATCGATCCGGTGTGCGGAATGACCGTGGAAGTGGCGACGGCGCGGCACCGCGCCACGCACCAGGGGCACGACTACTTCTTCTGCAACCCGCGCTGCCGCGAGAAGTTCCTCGCCGACCCCGTCCGTTTCCTCGCGGCCTGAGGCAGAGAATGGCGTTCGAAATCGTGAAGACGTTCGTGGTGCGTTCCCCGCCGGATCGGGTCTGGAGCTTCCTGACGGATCCGGAGAAGGTCGCGAGCTGCCTGCCCGGGGCCGCAATCACCGGCAAACTGGACGAGAAGACGTGGCAAGGCACGATGACGGTCAAGGTCGGACCGGTTTCCTCGAGCTACAAGGGGAAGGTGGCATTCGAGAAGCTGGACGCCGGTTCGCGCACCGCCGAGATCGTCGCCACCGGCCAGGACGTCCGCGGCCGCGGCGGCGCCGACCTGCGCTTGACCAGCACGCTGCTCCCGAAGGCGCCCGGAGAGCTGGCGCAGATGGGCCGCGGGATGGTGCAGGACGTGGGCGACCAGATGTTCCAGATCTTCTCGCAGCGGCTCCGCGCGGTGCTGGAAACCGCACCGCAGGCGCAAACCGCCGCTCCCGCTGCCGCGCCTGAGCCGCGAGCAAAGCCCGAGGCGCTGGACGTCGGCACGCTCGGCGCTCGCGCCGCGGTTCGATCTCCGATCTTCTGGATTGCCGTCGCGCTCGCCGCCGGACTGCTCTACATGCTGTTCCGATGAACCCAGGAGGGAGAGATGATCCCGTCCGCGTTCGACTATCACGCACCAACCTCGGTGCCCGAGGCGATCGCCCTGCTCACGCGGTTCGGCGACTCGGCGAAGGTGATCTCCGGAGGACAGAGCCTGTTGCCGCTGCTCAAGCTGCGGCTGGGGACCGCGGAGCATCTGGTCGACATCGGCCGCATCGCGGGCCTCGAGTACGTCCGCGAGGAAGGAGGCTTCCTGCGCATCGGCGGGCGCACGCGCGAAGCCGTGCTGGAGCGCTCCGCCGTCGTCCAGGAGCGATATCCCATCCTCGCCGACACGGCGCGCGTCATCGCCGACCCGCTCGTCCGCAACCGCGCCACCGTCGGCGGCAACCTGGCGCACGGCGATCCCGCCAACGACCATCCCGCGACCATGCTCGCGCTGCGGGCGACGGTCGTCGCGCAGGGCCCCGGCGGCGAGCGGACGGTTCCCATCGACCGGTTCTTCACCGGCCTGTTCGCGACCGCGCTGGCGTCGGACGAGATCCTCACGGAGATCCGAATTCCCGTCCCGCCCAACCGGACCGGAGGAGCGTACGTCAAGCTGGAGCGGAAGGTCGGCGACTACGCCACCGCGGCAGCCGCCGCGCAGGTGACGCTCGACGGCGGCGGGGACTTCGTCCAGGTCGGGCTGGCACTGACGAATGCGGGCCCGGTGCCCGTGCGCTCTACCGCCGCCGAGGACTTCCTGGTGGGAAAGAGGGCCGCCGATACCAACATCGCAGAGGCCGCCCGGCGCGCCGCCGAGGCCGCGTCGCCCACCGCCGATCGGCGCGGGTCCGTCGAATACAAGCGCGAGATGGCGCGGGTGCTCGCCGCGCGCGCGCTGAAGAAGGCCGTCGAGCGCGCGGGAGGTCGGTAGCCATGTCCAGGCATGACGTCCAGTTGACCGTCAACGGCGTTTCCCACCGCGTCCAGGTCGAGTCCCGGCTGCTCCTCGTCCACCTCCTGCGCGAGAACCTCCGCCTGACCGGCACGCACATCGGCTGCGACACCACGCATTGCGGCGCCTGCACCGTGTTGATCGATGGCGAACCCGTGAAGTCCTGCACCGTCCTCGCCGTGCAGGCCGAGGGCGCGGAGATCACCACCGTCGAGGGGCTGGAGCAGAACGGCAAGCTCCATCCGGTCCAGGAGGCGTTCTGGGAGAAGCACGGGCTCCAGTGCGGCTATTGCACGCCGGGGATGATCCTGACCAGCTGCGCCCTGCTCGCCCGGGACAAGGATCCGTCCGAGGCGCAGATCCGCGAAGCCATCAGCGGCAACCTCTGCCGCTGCACCGGATATTCGAACATCGTCAAGGCCATCCAGTCCGCAGCCGAGCGGCTGCGGCAGCAGTAGGAGGATCCTATGAGCGAGCCCAGGACGAGCCCGGAAGTTTGCGGCATGGGTCACTCGATGAAGCGCAAGGAGGACCCGCGCTTCATCCGCGGCAGGGGCAACTACGTTGACGACATCCAGCTTCCCGGGATGCTGCACATGGACATCGTGCGCAGCCCTTTCGCGCACGCGAAGATCAAGTCGATCAACGCGGAGAAGGCGCTGAAGATCCCCGGCGTGCTCGCGGTGATCACCGGCGAGACGCTGGCCAAGTACAACCTGCACTGGATGCCGACCTTGATGTCGGACACGCAGATGGTGCTGCCGACGGAGAAGGTGATGTACCAGGCGCAGGAGGTCGCGGCGGTCATCGCCACCGACCGGTACGTCGCCGCGGACGGCGTCGAGGCCGTCGAGGTGGACTACGAGCCGCTTCCCGTCGTCGTCGATCCGTTCAAGGCGCTTGCTCCTTCCGCGCCGGTGCTCCGCACGGACAAGAAGGACAAGAAGGACAACCGCATCTTCCACTGGGAGGCCGGCGATCGGGCCGCGACCGACAAGGCATTCGCGGACGCGGACGTGGTGGTGGCGCAGGACATGTACCTGCCGCGGATCCATGTGGCCTCGATCGAGACGTGCGGCTGCGTCGCCGACTTCGATCGCGTCACCGGCAAATTGACGGTCTACATGACCACGCAGGCACCGCACGCCGTCCGGACCGTCTTCGCCCTGGTCGCCGGCCACGTCGGTCTCTCGGAGGAGAAGATCCGCATCGTCTCGCCGGACATCGGCGGCGGCTTCGGCGGCAAGGTCCCCATCTATCCCGGGTACGTCATCGCGGTCGCCGCCTCGGTGGTGATCGGAAAGCCGGTGAAGTGGGTCGAGGACCGGATGGAGAACCTACAGGCCGACTCCTTCGCCCGCGACTACTGGATCCACGCGGAGCTGGCGGCAAAGAAGGACGGCACGATGACGGCGTTGCGGATCAAGACGGTGGCCGACCATGGCTACGCGGATGCGGCGGCGAACCCGTCGAAGTTCCCCGCCGGCCTGTTCTCCATCTGCACCGGATCGTACGCCCTGCAGCATGCGTTCGCGGAGGTGGACGGCGTCTACACCAACAAGCCGCCCGGCGGCATCGCGTACCGCTGCTCGTTCCGCGTCACCGAGGCAGTGCACTGCATCGAGCGCATCACCGACGTGCTGGCCCAGGAGCTGAAGATGGACCCGGCGGAGCTGCGAATGAAGAACTTCATTCCGCCTGCAAGCTTCCCTTACAAGTCCGCGCTGGGCTGGGAGTACGACAGCGGCAACTATCCCGCGGCGCTGCGAAAGGCCATGGACATGGTCGGCTACGAAGCGCTCCGCAAGGAACAGGCCGAGAAGCGCGCTCGAGGCGAGCTGATGGGCATCGGCATCTCCAGCTTCACGGAGATCGTCGGCGCGGGTCCCAGCAAGCAGTTCGACATCCTCGGTCTGAAGATGTTCGACTCCTGCGAGATCCGCGTCCATCCCACCGGCAAGGCGCTGGCGCGCTTCGGAACCAAATCGCAAGGCCAGGGGCACGAGACGACGTACGCGCAGATCGTCGCGGAGGAACTGGGGATCCCGGCGGCGCACGTGCAGGTCGAGGAAGGCGACACCGACACCGCTCCGTACGGGCTCGGCACCTACGCCAGCCGGTCCACGCCGACTGCGGGAGCGGCGGGCGCGCTCGCCGCGCGCAAGGTGCGGGAGAAGGCGAAGAAAATCGCCGCGCACCTCCTGGAGTGCTCGCCGGACGACCTGGTCTGGGAGCCGGGGAAGTTCTCGGTGAAGGGTGCGCCCTCGCGGAGCAAGACCATCCAGGAGATCGCGCTGGCCGCCTATACCAACCATCCGCAGGGGATGGAGGCAGGACTGGAGGCAACCTCGTACTACGATCCGCCCAATCTGACGTTCCCCTTCGGGTCGTATATCGCCGTCGTCGACATCGACCGCGGCACCGGCCAGGTGAAGGTGCGCAGGTTCGTCGCGGTCGACGACTGCGGCAACATCATCAACCCGATGATCGTCGACGGACAGATCCACGGCGGGCTGGCCATGGGTTTGGCGCCCGCGTTGCTCGAGGAGATCAGCTACGACGACGACGGAAACATCACCGGCGGCAGCTTCATGGATTACCTCGTGCCCACGGCGATGGAGACGCCGAACTGGGAGACGGGCAAGACCGTGACTCCGTCTCCACATCACCCGTTCGGGGCAAAGGGCGTCGGCGAATCCGCGACCGTCGGTGCTCCGCCGGCCATCGTCAACGCGGTGGTCGACGCGCTCGCGCACGTGGGCGTCCGGCACGTCGAGATCCCCGTGACGCCCGAGAGGGTCTGGCGGCTCCTGAAGGAGAAAGGGTTGGCCGAGTGAGCGCGCAGGCGTTCTTGCGGGTTTCGCGCGAGCAACTCGCGCTCGGGACCGCGGGAATTGCCGTTTCCGCGCTTTGCTGGGCCTGGTCGCTGCGGGCGGCGGCGCATTCGTCCCACGGCGCCGCCGTCGGATGGCGGGTAATCGCTTAGAGCGAGGTCATCCCTGTTGGCCGCGCAGCCACGCCGCGACGGCTTCGGTGCGGCTGCGCAGGCCGTGCTCGCGGAGCATGCGATCGACGTGCGTGCGCACGGTGCGGTGCGCGAGACCGAGCCGCGACGCGACCTCCTTGTCCGAGAGGCCGGAAGCGATCAGCGCCAGCACCTGTGACTGACGGGGGCTCAGGCGCAGCTGGTGCAGCGAAGCCTCGAGCCGGCGGTACGCTCCGGAGGCGTGCGTCGCCATCGAGGCAAGC
This sequence comes from Deltaproteobacteria bacterium, assembly GCA_005879535.1. Classification (NCBI taxonomy): domain Bacteria; kingdom Pseudomonadati; phylum Myxococcota; class Myxococcia; species Deltaproteobacteria bacterium. The sequence continues at coordinate 41,731 of VBKI01000098.1, forward strand.
ACGCGCGCGTCATCGTCGGTGAATGCCCCTTCCCGCAGCGAACCCAGATAGGTCAGGCCGACCACCACCCCGCCGGTAGCGAGCGGAGAGTACAGGCAGGACCGCACCGGCGGAGGCGTCTCTTGACCCGCGGCGCGTTGGACTTCCTCTCGCGCGCCACCCCGCACGATCTCGTAAAGCTCCAAGGCGCGCCGGCGCACCCACTCCACCGTCTCGGCTGCGCAGCCGGAGGGAGCGTAAGCGTCGACGATGGCATCCGAGCCGGGCTTGGCGATCACCGACGCGCCGACATCGAACGCGATGGTCCGCTCCAGCGCCCGCGGGAGGAGGCCGGCGAGGTGCCCGTACGAGCGCGGATCGATCTGTGGATGGGATGGCGCCTGGTGGACGCCCGGGACGTGCGATCTCCGAAGCGCCGCCAGCGCGCGGACCGCGAGGGGTAGATCCGAGCGCGCCGACGAGCGAAGGACGACGATCGGGTCCGACGCGAACGTCTCGATGGTGCGCGAGGCGAGCTCGTCCTCCGCGACGAGGATCGCCGGCAATCCGGGCTGCAACTCGCGCAGTCGCGAAATCCACGCGGCACCTGATTCGCCGGCCGCGACGACCAGCGCCGGGTGCTTCTCGAGAGCCGACGCCAGGCTGGACGGTTCCGCCGCCCCCTGCAGCACCGAGACCTCGCATCCCGCGCCTTCGATCTCCTCGGCGAGCAGCGCGGAAACGAGGACGAGCGGCAACCGGGGTTGCTCGGGAGGATCGGAACGGCCCAGGCCGTCGGCGGCGGCACCGAGGTCGTCGAGGGCGCGGAGAAAGCGCTCGAGCGCTCGCCGCTTCGGGCTGCCGCCCGGCGCTCCCGCGGCAGCTTCGAAGCTCGCGGCAATGGCGTCGACGTAGCTGCGCAGGTAGTGCCGCAGCGGAGATGCCCCTGTCCGTGTGCCGTCCGATGTCATCGGTACCAGACTATACCGCGACGTGAGGAATCCGCCGGAGGATCCTTTGGACGGTTCGGAGGAAACGACGCCGCCCACCACGGCGCGGGCGCGGTCCATCTATGCCGATATCGCGCGCATTGCCGCCGTGTTGGAGAACGCAGCGGAAGGCGATCTTCGTTCTCGCGTCCGCCTCGATCCCGGTCATCCCCTCGCTCCCGTCGCTGCCGCCGCCGACCGCCTCATCACGACGAACGCATTGCTGGTGCGCGAGCTGACGCGGGTATTCCGGCGCGTCGCCGCCGAAGGTCGTCTTTCGGACAGGGCGAACGCATCACTGGTCCCGGGGCAGTATGCGGAGGCGCTCGGCGCCCTGAACGACCTGCTCGACCAACTCACCTGGCACGCCCGGGAGACCGAGGCGGTCGCGCGGGCGCTCGAGCAAGGCGAGCTGCGGCGGACCATGCCGCTGGAGTCGCCGGAGGGCGCTCCTCTGCGCGGGCAGTCCCTGCGCGTGGCTCGCAGCATGAACGCGCTGGTTTCCAGGCTGCGCGCCATCCGCAGCGAAGTCATCCGCATCGCCGGCGAGGTGGGAACCGCAGGAACGCTCGGTGGACAAGCGCGGGTTTCCGGAGCAGCGGGCGCCTGGAAGGAACAGGTCGACGCAGTGAACCTCTTGGCGGCGAACCTCACCTCCCAGGTCCGCAACATCGCGCTCGTGACCACCGCCGTCGCGCGAGGAGATCTGTCCCGGAAGATCACCGTTCCCGCGCAGGGCGAGATCCTCGAGCTCAAGGAGACCGTCAACGAGATGGTCGACCAGCTCCGGGCGTTCGCCGCCGAGGTAACGCGCGTGGCCCGCGAAGTGGGAACGGAAGGCAAGCTGGGCGGTCAGGCCGACGTGAAGGGCGTCTCGGGCGTGTGGAAGGACCTCACCGACAACGTGAACATCCTCGCGGGAAACCTCACCGACCAGGTGCGCAACATCGCCAACGTCACGACCGCCGTGGCCAACGGCGACCTCTCGCAGAAGATCACCGTCACGGTACGCGGAGAGGTGCTGGCGCTGAAGAACACCATCAACACCATGGTCGACCAGTTGCGCTCCTTCGCTTCCGAGGTGACCCGCGTGGCGAAGGAAGTGGGCACCGAAGGGCGTCTGGGCGCGCAGGCCGACGTCCCGGGCGTGGCCGGGGTGTGGAAGGACCTCACCGACAACGTCAACGTGCTGGCGCGCAACCTGACCGACCAGGTGCGCAACATCGCGCTCGTCACCACCGCGGTTGCCCGCGGCGATCTCTCGCGCAAGATCACCGTCCCGGCGCAAGGCGAGATCCTCGAGCTGAAGGAGACGGTCAACGAGATGGTCGACCAGCTTCGCGCCTTCGCGGCGGAGGTGACCCGGGTCGCGCGCGAGGTCGGCACCGAGGGAACGCTGGGCGGGCAGGCGCAGGTTCCCGGCGTCGCCGGCACCTGGAAGGACCTCACCGAAAGCGTGAACACGCTGGCGGGAAACCTCACCTCGCAGGTGCGGAACATCGCGCTGGTGACCACCGCGGTGGCAAACGGAGAGCTGTCGCGCAAGATCACCGTGCCCGCGCGAGGCGAGATCCGCGAGCTCAAGTCGACCGTGAACGCCATGGTCGATCAGCTCCGCGCCTTCACGGCGGAAGTGATCCGCGTCACGCGCGAGGTAGGCGCGCAGGGACAACTGGGCGGACAGGCGAACGTCCCCGGGGTGGCAGGAAGCTGGAAGGACCTGACCGACAGCATCAACGAGATGATCGTCGATCTGCGCGAGAGCACGCAGGCGAACGAGGAACAGGACTGGTTGAACACCAATCTTGCCCGGCTCTCGGGGCTCTTGCAGGGGCGGCGATCGCTGGAGGAGCTGGGGCGGATCGTGCTCGACGAGCTGGCGCCGCAGGTCAGCGCGCAGTATGCGGCGCTCTTCGTCGGCGGCGCACGGTCCATGCGGCGGGTCAGCACCTACGGGCACCCCGGCGCCGGAACCGCGGAGCACTTCGGGCCCGGCGAAGGTCTCGTCGGGCAATGCGCCGCGCAGAGGCGCATCATCGCGGTCGACGGGCTCCCTGGCGAATACGTGCGCGTCCGCTCGGGCATTGGCGACGCGCCTCTCGCGAGCCTGCTGGTCGTGCCGGTGCTCTTCGAGGGCGAGGTGAAAGGCGTCATCGAGCTCGGCTCGCTGGCGCGATTCAAGCCCATCCATCGCGTGCTGCTGGAGAGGCTCGCAGAGAGCATCGGCGTGGTGCTGAACACCGTCGCCACCACCTCGCGGACCGAGCACCTGCTCGAGGAGCTGAAAGCCTCCAACGCAGAGTTGGCGAAGCGCACCAGCGACCTGGAGGACAAGGCGCGCCAGCTCGCGCTCGTCTCCCGCTACAAGTCGGAGTTTCTCGCCAACATGTCGCACGAGCTGCGCACGCCGCTGAACAGCGTGCTCATCCTGGCCCGCTTGCTGGCGGAGAACCCGCGCGGCTCGCTCAACGCGGAGGAAGTGCAGTATGCGGCGACCATCCACTCCAGCGGGCAGGACCTGCTCTCGCTCATCAACCAGATCCTCGACCTCTCGAAGATCGAGTCGGGAAGGCTGCAGGTGGACGTCCGCCCGGTGAAGATCAGCGAGGTAGCCGAGGCGCTCGAGCGCACGTTCCGGCCCACCCTTACGCCTGGGATCGAGTTCTCGATCTCGATCTCGCCGGCGGTCCCGGGAATGATCCTCACCGACGCACCGCGACTGCAACAGGTGCTGAAGAACCTGCTCTCCAACGCCTTCAAGTTCACGCCGTCGGGGCGGGTCGCGCTCTCGATCGAGGTCGAATTCGGCGCCGACGGATTCAGCTCCGCCGCGCTCCGGAGCGCGGAGCAAGTGCTCGCCTTTGCCGTCTCCGATACCGGGATCGGCATTCCTTCCGAGAAGCACGAGTTGATCTTCGAGGCGTTCCAGCAGGCCGACACCTCGACCAGCCGCACCTTCGGGGGTACCGGGCTGGGGCTGACCATCAGCCGTGAGCTGGCGCGACTGCTGGGAGGGGAAATCCGGCTGCGGAGCTCTCCCGGCAAGGGCAGCACGTTCACGCTCTACGTGCCGCTGCTGCAAGCGGCGGAGATCGAGCCGCAAGAGTCGGAACCGCCTCCGCCTGCCCAGCCCAAGCCCCCACAGGCGCCCGCCGAGCTGCGCGGCTGCACCGTCCTGCTCGTCGACGACGACGTGCACAACCTGTACGCTGTCACTAGCCTGCTCGAGCGGTACGGCGCCCGCGTGCTTCCGGCGAACAATGCGCAGGAGTGCTTCGATCTCCTCGACAACAACCCCGGGGTCGACGTGGTACTGATGGACGTGATGATGCCCGAGATCGACGGCCTGGAAGCGACGCGCCGGATCCGGCAGCGGCCGGACCGCGCGTCGGTGCCGATCGTCGCGCTCACCGCGAAGGCCCTGCCCGGAGATCGTGAGCGGTGCCTGGAGGCGGGGTGCTCGGACTTCGCCACGAAGCCGGTTGCGCCGGATACGCTGATCTGGCTGCTGAAGAAGTGGCGAGCCGCGTCCCGCTAGTCGATGCCTGCCATCCGGCGGGCGAGGGCGCCCATCTGCGCCTCCTCGACGTCGCCGACCAGCAGGTACCGCAGCCCTGCCGAGGTCCAGCGCCAGCAGCCGAACCCGCGCAGGGTGTCGCGTTTCGGCGGGGCATCCCGGTCGCCTTCCGCGTCGACCACGAAGAGGTTCAGCAAGTGCTTGCCGTGGCGGTAGACGAGCGCCGCCGCGGGCCGTCCCTCGAGATAGTCCAACCGGCCGCCGGCGAGCGCGTACCCCTCCGAACCGTAGTCTCGAGCCGGCACCGCAAAGCCCACCTTTCCTTCGAACCAAGGCTTGACTACGTGCTGATCGCTGGCTTCGACGTCGAGGGCGTGATCGATCTGCAGCGAGCGCGCGTGCGCTGCCACGGCTTCCTCGACCAGCGCATTGCGACGGGGCATCGCGACCAGCACCACGGCGGCGGCAGCAGCGGCGGCAATCGCGGTCCCGGTCCACGCGCGGCTGATCCGGCGCGGACGTACGGACCGCAGCAGCCGATCCTCGAACCCGGCGGGGGGCTCGAATCTGCGGAGATGTTCCCGCGCCGCATCGCTGAGCGCGCGCAGCGACGCAGCGTGGCGGGTGCAGGAGGGACAGCGCGAGACGTGCTCGCGCAGCTCGAGGACGGAGCGCGCGTCCAGCTCGCCGTCCAGCTCCAGCTCGACGAGAGGAGTGGCTTCGGCGCAGGTCATGACCCGCCCGCCTTTCTCGCTTCGCCGCCGAGCCTCGCCTGCAGCTCGCGGCGCGCGCGCGAGAGTCGCGACATCACCGTGCCGATCGGTGCTCCGGTGACGTCCGCGATCTCCTTGTAGGACATGCCTTCCACCTCGCGGAGGACGAAGGCCTCGCGGAACTCGGGCCGCAGCGCCGCGACCTCCTCCTGGATTCGCTTTGCCTGATCCGTGCGCAGGAGCTGGGCCTCGGGCTCGGGCACGAGTTGCAACGGGACCAGTCCCGGAGAGTCGCGTTCCTCGTCGAAGACTTCCTCCGCTTCGCCCCGCCGCGCGATGAACGACCAGCAGCTGTTCCGCACGATAGTCAAAAGCCAGCTGCGCGCTCTCTCGCCGCGAAACGTCTGGAAGTGCCGGAATGCGCGCATGACAGCCTCCTGCAGCACGTCCTCCGCATCGGCGGGCTCGCGCACCAGCCAGCGCGCGAGGTTGTAGGCGGCGCGGAAGTGCGGCCTCATCGTGCGCTCGAACTCGCCGGGTTTCGCGGCATCGGTCAATTCGGGTCCCTCGTCTCCCGTGACTCGAATGCGCCTTTGGTTATTCCCGCGCCTCCGCCCTTCATCGGATGCCGCGATCGCGGCCGGCGCAGACGAGAAATCCGAGGAGCCCGAGCCCCGAAAAGGCCAGCGGAGCGAGAACGGGAGGAGCGGCGCCGGGCTTTTCTCCTCCGTTCTGGCCAGGCGACAGGGCCCAGGCGGACACGACGCGCGCAACGGCGCGGTCGGGGCGGCCGTCGGAATGAAACCAGGCCCCCAGCAGGCCGACGGCGGCGGTGATTCCGAAGAGGGCGGTGAGGAGCTTGCGCCCCCCACGTGCCCAGGCAAGCCACGCCGGGACGCCCGCGGCGATCACCAGCGCCGCCCAGGCGAGCGGGATCCAGCCGCGCCACGTCTCGCCCAGGACCTCGCGATGCTCGAAGCGCACCTCGACCAGGAGAAACGCAGCCCCGGAGAGCAGCACGCCGGCGATTCGCTTCTCGATCATGGCTTCACCACGATGGTGCCGCCCATGTCTTCGTGTCCGCTGCCGCAGAAGACGCTGCAGTGGAAGGCGAAGCTGCCTGCGCGATCCGGAACGAAGCGGATCCGCGTCACGCCGCCGGCTTCGATTTGCTCGTCGATCTTGAAGTCGGGCAAGGCGAAGCCGTGCTTGCGATCGAGCGAGCTGACCTCGAGCACCACCGGAACGCCGACTCTCAGCTCGATCACGGCGGGCGAGAACTCGAACTTCTTCGCTGTGAGCTGGATGACCTGCGCGCCGTCGTTCGGGACGAGGATGGCTGCCGCGAGAAGGAGCGAGATCATCAGCCGGCCCTCGCCGCAGCCGGCACGGCCAGGCCTTCCATCGAGTATTCGGTCAGGCGCCAGGAGCGCGCGCGGTCGGCATCGACGGCGTCGCGGAAGCCGAGGCCACGGCCCGGATGAGCGGCGTCCCACGGCACCGGCGCGCGCTTCGGCTGCGAACCCGCCGGCGGCAGCGGGAAGATGAGCGACTTCGCCGCGTGGTGGGCAATCTGCCCGGTCATGAAGTGGTGCTCCTGGTGGATGTGGCCGTAGAAAACGGTGACGTTCTTCCAGTGCTGCAGCAGATCGATCGCGCGGCCGCCGTCCTTCGCGGACCAGTCCCACTGCGGGTAGAGATCGAAGAGCGGGCGGTGGGTGAAGATGACGATCGGAGCATCCGCGGCGAGCGGCTTGAGGTCCGAGCGCAGCCAGTCGATCTGCGCGTCGCCGATCACCGCGGCGGGATCGGAGACGTTGTCGAGCACGGCGAAATGAACGCCCTTGTGGTCGAACGAATAGTGCATGCGTCCGAAGCTCTCCTCGTAGGCCTTGCCCCGATCGAGCGAGGCGTCGTGCTCGCCCGGCATGAACCAGCGGGTCTGCACGCGCAGGCCGGAGACGATCGACTGGAACTCGCGCATCCGCCGCCGTCTCTCTGAGTCGTCATCGGTGGTGTGCGTCAGATCTCCGGTGAAGACGACGAAGTCGGGATCGCGCGGCAGCGCGTTGACCGCTGCGACCGCTTTTCGCAGCGTGTTTTCCGCATCGGGGTTCGGAGGACCCTGAAAGCCCCAGTGGGTATCGCTGAGCTGGACGAAGAAGAAGTCGTCGGCCTCGGTGCGTTTGAGAATCCGCGTGCAAGCTCCGGCGAGGCCGGAAGCGAAAACGGCTCCGCCCACTCCCAACAGCTGGATGAACTCACGCCTCGTTTTCATGAAGCCCTCCGGTTGGTCCACCGCGGGGACTCGAAGCGCTGTCTGGTTATTCCCGGGCGCCGTGCGCGGGAATTTGTCCGAGACTTTCGCAATCGCTCCGCCGACGGCTTTTTGCCGAAGGAGGATGTGATGAAGAAGCAGATGCTGATTGCCCTGCTGTCGGTGTGCGCCTGCGCGACCCTTTCCCGTTCATCTGGAGACGACGCGCTGAGCGGGACATGGCGCGGCGTGGTCCGCAAGGGCCTGGTCGAGAGCGTCGTGTGGTTCGACTTCACGCGGACGGATGCCGGCTATCGCGGGAACTACTGGGGGATGGCTCCGCCTGGCGAGCGGGTGGCGCTGGCCGGAGTGGAGCTCGGCCATTCGGTGCGCTTCGAGGTGCCGCGAATGGGCGTGTTCGAAGGCGAGATCGCAGGAGAGACGATGGAAGGTACGTTCGTGGATGCCCAGGGCGCCGGCTCGTTCCAGCTGGCGAAGCAGCTCGACTGGGACGCGCTGCAGGCCGGTCCCTGACCGCAGCGTCAGCGCGCGGAACGTCGCGCGCGGACGGCCGTCGCCAGCTCCTGCAGCACGGGCACCGTCCGCTGCCAGCCGATGCACGCATCGGTGATCGACTGGCCGTAGGCGAGCTGCTTCGGGTCCTTCAGGTCCTGGCGGCCGTCGGCGATGAACGACTCGATCATCACCCCGACGATGCCGCGCTCGCCCTCCGCGACCTGGGCAGCGATCTCGCCGGCGACAGCGGGCTGCCGCTGATAGTCCTTGCCGCTGTTGCCGTGGCTCGCGTCGATCAGCAGGCATTGCGCGACACGCGCGTCGCGCAATGCGTCGAGCGCCTTGCGCACGCTGGCGCGGTCGTGGTTGGGCCCCGCGGTGCCACCGCGGAGGATGATGTGGCAGTCGGGATTGCCACGGGTGGAGACGATGCCCGCCAACCCCTCCTCGGTGACGCCGATGAAGTGATGCGGGTGGGCAGCGGCGCGCACCGCGTCGATGGCAATCTGGATGCCGCCCTCGGTGCCGTTCTTGAATCCCACCGGCATGGAGAGGCCGGAGGCGAGCTCGCGGTGCACCTGGCTCTCGGTGGTGCGGGCGCCGATGGCTCCCCAGGAGACCAGGTCGGAGATGAACTGCGGCGTGATCGGGTCGAGGAATTCGCAACCGGAAGGCAGGCCAAGGTCGACCAGATCGAGCAGGAGCTTCCGCGCCAAGCGGAGCCCTTCGTTGACGGCGAACGAGTTGTCGAGATGCGGGTCGTTGATCAAGCCCTTCCATCCGACCGTCGTGCGCGGCTTCTCGAAGTAGACGCGCATGACGATGCGCAGGTCGGCCTCGAGCTCAGACGCCTGCGCCTGCAGCCTCCGCGCATACTCGAGCGCCGCTTTCGGATCGTGGACCGAGCAGGGCCCGACGACGACCAGCAGACGGTCGTCGTCGCTCTTGAGGATGCGGCTGATCTCGTCGCGGGCGCGGGCCACCACCTGCGACCCGCTCTCCGTCAGCGGAAGCTCCTCCAGGAGGATCGCAGGCGGAAGCAGGGGACGGTTGCTCTCGACGTGCAGGTCGCGGGTTTTCATCGCCGCGGTGATTGTATCCCGACGCTCCAGATCACGTAGGATAGCCGCCGTGCCCCGCGTGACGTTCACCGCGAACCTGAGACGGCTCGTCGACTGCCCGGCAGCAGAGGTGGCGGGCGCAACGGTGGGCGAGGCGCTGGAGGCGGTGTTCACGCGGACCCCGCAACTGCGCGGCTACATCGTCGACGACCAAGGGGCGTTGCGGCGGCACGTAGTGGTCTTCGTCGGCGGCGAGGCGGTGCGCGATCGCGTGCGGCTGACGGACGCCGTCGCGCCGGACGCAGAGATCGCAGTGATGCAGGCGCTCTCGGGAGGATGAACATGGATACGCTGCTCGTCGGCACCCGCAAGGGCCTCTTCACGCTGCGCGGCAACGAGGTCGCCCGCGTCTCGTTTCTCGGCACGGCAGTGACCGCGGTACTGCAGCGGAACGGAGCCATCTACGCCGCGGTGGGGCACGGTCACTTCGGAGCCAAGCTGCATCGGTCGATGGATGAGGGCGAAACCTGGCAGGAGGTGGCGGCGCCGAAGTGGCCGGAGAAGCCCGCCGACATCGACGATCGGAGCCCCACCACGGGCGCGCCGGTGCCGTGGAGCCTCAATCAGATGTGGGTATTCGAGGCGGACCCACGCGAGCCCCAGGCGCTCTGGTGCGGAACCATTCCGGGCGGGCTTTTCCACTCGACGAACGGCGGCGATTCGTGGCGGCTGTTGCGTCCGCTCTGGGACAAGCCGGAACGCCGGCAGTGGTTCGGCGGCGGATATGATTTCCCCGGCATCCATTCGATCTGCGTCGATCCTCGCGATCCTCGGCGTGTTCTCGTCGGCGTCTCGTGCGGTGGGGCTTGGCAGACGGACAATGGCGGCGAGTCGTGGTCGGTCGCGTCCCGCGGGATGTTCGCGGCGTACATGCCGCCGGAGAAGGCAGAAGATCCGGTGATCCAGGACCCACACCGGATCGTGCGCTGCGCCGGCGCGCCCGACGTGTTCTGGGCGCAGCACCACAACGGGGTGTTCCGGTCGATCGACGGGGCGCAGTCGTGGCAAGAGGTGAAGATCAATCCGTCGTCGTTCGGGTTCGCCGTGGCAGTGCATCCCCGCGACCCGGACACCGCGTGGTTCGTCCCGGCGATCAAGGATGAGCTGCGGGTGCCGGTGGAGGGAGCACTGGTCGTGACGCGGACGCGGAACGGCGGGAAGTCATTCGAGACGCTGCGGTCGGGGCTGCCACAGCGGCACGCGTATCACCTCATCTACAGGCACGGCCTCGAGGTTGCGCCGGACGGGCAGACGCTGGCGATGGGATCGACCACAGGCACGCTCTGGCTGTCCCGCGACGCGGGAGAATCCTGGACGGCCCTGTCACGCGATTTGCCGCCGGTGTACTGCGTACGGTTCGGCGGCGCCGCCTAGCCGCCCTTTGGGCGATCTCTGCCCTTTTCAATCCGCGTATGACGGCGGTGCGCTTGGAAGCGACGCGCCTGTCGGGATGTCGCCATCAAACAATTGAATTGGGCAGAGATCGCTTTCGACGTCGCGGCATGACCTCGACGTGACTCGCCGTGAGAGCGTTGGCATCGATCTCGGTGCAGAGCAACCACGTCCACGCCGTGGCCGAAGGCGACGACGTCCAATCGCTCTCCCGCGGGCTGCAGGGGCTCGGCGCCTCGATTTCGAAACGGATCAATCGGGTCAGCGGCCGCCGCGGGCGCGTGTTCGACGACCGCTTCTTCGCGCGCGTCTTGCGGACCCCACGCGAGGTTGCAAACGCCCTTGGCTAAGTCCTGCGCAATGACCAGATCCACGAACGGCGCATGGGAGTCATCGTCGATCGCGGCGACGAGCTGGATGCGTTCTCCTCGGCCGCGCTCCCGGAAGACCCGCCGTTGACATCGCCACCGACGACCTGGCTACTCGCGACCGGTTGGCGCCGCGCGAAACCGATTCGTGCCGTCGGGTAGCATTGATGCCCGGAACGTCGCGGACAGCGCGACGGTACTATCTCCGATTCGATGCCTG
>VBKI01000099.1 GCA_005879535.1 Deltaproteobacteria bacterium
GCTTGTCCCTCGCGTCCCCGCCACAGGACGCGGCAAGGAGCAGGAGCAGGACGGCAGTGGATCGGCTGATTCGCGGCACGGCGGGAACGTGAATGTAGGAATGCTTCGCGTCGCCAGCACAGACCGTGTCCAGTGGTGAACATCGCGCCCCGGCGCGTGCGCCGGTAGCAGCAGGACGCGGCGCGCGTCGCGGTCGACCAAATTCCGACTGCAGCACTACCTACGGCGGCAGGACCGTTTCGCCGTACGACAGGTACCGATCGACGTGTTGCGCTGCCGATCGACCTTCCTTGATCGCCCACACCACCAGCGACTGCCCGCGAGACATGTCTCCTGCCGCGAACACGCCGGGAACGCTGGTCATCCGGGTCTGGTCGGTCCAGACGTTGCCCTTCTCGTCCAGCTTGACCCCGAGCTGCTGCAAGAGCGGCTTCTCCGGTCCGATGAACCCCATGGCGAGCAGCACCAGGTCCGCGGGGATCACCCGATCCGTGCCCGGAATCTCCCGCGGTCCGAACCGGCCATCCGGAGTCTTCACCCACTCCACGTCGACCAGCAACAGCTCCTGTACGTTCCGCT
>VBKI01000100.1 GCA_005879535.1 Deltaproteobacteria bacterium
GGAGCCAAAGATGGCCAAGAAGTCGCTGGAATCGCTCGTCATCGCAAGCAAGGCGAAGGGCGTCCTCAAGAAGGCGGGTTGCAATACCGCCGGAGACGCGTTCGCCGCCCTCAACGAATACATGTACTGGCTCCTGGAGCAGGCGGCAAAGCGCGCCAAGGCGAACGGCCGCAAGACCGTGCGCCGCCACGACTTCATGAGCTGAGCTGCCGTTCGGCCAGCGTCCGCTCTCGACACGGACGCTGGCCTGGCGCTCGCCGTCAGGGGGCGCTGGCTGCCTCGAGCACGCCGAAGCTGCCCTTGCGGAAGGAGACCAGGACCTTGCCGCCCTCAATGGCCAGAGCGCGTTCCATGGCGACGTGGGCGACCTCCGGGTGGCTGCTGGTGTCCGTCAAGTAATTGAGGTCCTGCGCCTGTCCGCCGCTATAGAGCGCGGCATGGAGCCCGAAGACGTAGGTGTCGGAGGTGCGTCCGGCGAAGTAGCCGTCGAAGTCGGACTTCTGGGGCCGCGCCCTCAACAACTTCGGCGTCATCGGCGGCTGCGTCGGCGCCGGGCCCTAC
>VBKI01000101.1:0-24709 GCA_005879535.1 Deltaproteobacteria bacterium
GAGGCAAACGACCTCGCCGACGACGGGACCATTGCCGGCTCCGTCGACTTCGACGGCTACTTCGCCGGACGCACCTCCGACACCTACGTCTTCGGGCTCCATGCCGCGCTCTACAGCGGCGGACAGGCGCAGGACCTCAATTACTTGACGGACACCAGCAGCCACCCGGAGGTCGCCCACGTCGCCATGGAACGCGCTCTGGCCATTGAGGGCGGCAAGGTCCTGGTCTCCTTCCGCAACGGCAGCTTCGGCGTGCTCGAGGCAGCCAGCGCCCCCTGACGGCGAGCGCCAGGCCAGCGTCCGTGTCGAGAGCGGACGCTGGCCGAACGGCAGCTCAGCTCATGAAGTCGTGGCGGCGTACGGTCTTGCGGCCGTTCGCCTTGGCGCGCTTTGCCGCCTGCTCCAGGAGCCAGTACATGTATTCGTTGAGGGCGGCGAACGCGTCTCCGGCGGTATTGCAACCCGCCTTCTTGAGGACGCCCTTCGCCTTGCTTGCGATGACGAGCGATTCCAGCGACTTCTTGGCCATCTTTGGCTCCGGGTAGAAGTGGTGTCGAGCCCCCGTCGGGAAACTTTTCTCTCTATGAAGCCGGTCTCTTTCGACGCGACGACGGCGGAGTGCCTGCTCTTCACGTACAAGGCCGGCCTCCTCTCGCGCGTGGCCCACGATCTCAAGCTCCGCGTCGAGCGATTCGAGATCGCCGTCGATGACCAGGGCATTCACGCCCGGTTCGACGCGTCCTCGCTCCGCGTCGTCTGCGCACGCGCCGGCGGCAAGGACGACTTGCGCGCCCTGTCCGAGAGGGATCGCCGCGAGATCGAGGCGACCATTGCACGGGACGTGCTCGACGCGCGCAGGCATCCCGCAATCGATTTCCGGTCGAGCACCGTGGCGGCCACCGTGGCGCCGGCCGAGATGCAAATCGACGGCACGCTCTCGATCCGCGGCCGCGAACGCCCGTTGAGCCTGCTCGCGCGCCGCGAGGGCGACCGCGCGGTGATCGAGACCGTGATCCACCAGCCGGACTTCGGCATCCGCCCGTATACCGCCATGCTCGGCGCCCTGCGCATCAAGCCCGACGTGGCGGTGACGATGACTGCTCCGTGGCCGGATTGACCGTCGCAGGCGTCAAGGCGTGTCGGCCACCTCGATGGCCTGCTTCGAGCTGCGTCGCTCGATCTCGCGCTGGAAGGCGCGAGCGGCAGCGTCGTCGTGAAAGGCGCGGCGCGGCGCAACGATCACGCGGTCGTGCGAAAGCAGGATGGTCAGCATCGAGCGCGACTTCAATACCGCGATGACCTCGGACCATGGCACCCTGAGCTCGCCGGTCGAGTTGACGCGCAGCAAGCCGGTTTCCTCGACCGCGACCTGTACGTCGCCAAGCACCGATCGGGCACGGGACCGCTCCAGGCGGCGTCTCGCCGACCAGCGATGGACCGCCTTGAATCGGAGCCTGGGCGGCGCCCTCCACCGCTGGAGAGCCGTTCCGAGCACGACGGCGATGGCCAAGGCGCCGACGTAGATCCCGCCGACCGGCGAGCGCGGACAGCTTCCGCGAACCTGCCACAGCCAGACCGGATACAGCATCAGTCCGAACAGCGCGCCCGGACCGACGTTGACCATGAGGTGTCGCCAGACCGGTCCGGTCCGAATGCGCTCGAACCAGGCGCGAACGCGGTCCCGCCGCCAAAGCGTCTGCTGCATCAGCACCGCGGCCAGGTCGTCCTCGCCGAGGGCGTACGCGATCCTCATGCACAGCAGTATCGCCCAGGATCAATGTCCCATCGCTGCTGCTCCGGGCTTTACCCGGCGCGTCATCAGCACCAAAGGAACCATGATCGCCGCGAAGATCGAGAGCATGAGCAGCGCGTCGAGGTACGCCAGCGTCTGCGCTTGCTTGATTACCTGCGCGTAGATCTGCCCATACGCCATCTTCGTCGCCTGCGCCGCCCCGATGCCCATCTGCTGCAGGTGCTCTGCAATCCCCGCCAGACGCGCGCCGAGGTCGCCCGAGGGCACGACGTGCTCGGCCAGGCGCGCCTGATGGAACTGGGAGCGCCGGGCGATGAGCGTCGTCACCAGCGCGATGCCGAGATCGCCTCCCATGTTCCGGGCGAGGTTCACGATGCCGGAAACCTGGTTGTTCTTCTGGGGCGGCACGCCGCTGTACACCATGGTGTTGATGGGAACGAAGAGGAACGCCAGCCCGGCGCTCTGGTAGATCCGGATCAGGACCGCCGTCCGGAAGTCGATCCCCGGATACAGCGTGTGCGCCATGTGGAACAGCGCCGCCGAGAGGATCAGAAAGCCGAAGGCGATCAGGTATCGCGGGTCGACCTTGGAGACCAGCCGCCCGACCAGCGGCAATAGCAGAATGACCGTGAACCCGCCGGGCGAGAGCACCATCCCGGCGTCCTGCGCGGAGTAGCCCATCCAGACTTGGAGGTACTGGGGCAGGAGCACGGTGCTCCCGTAGAGCGCCATGCCCAGCACCAGCATCATGAGATTTGACACCGCGAACGTCGCGCTCTTGAACAGGCGCACCTCGACCACCGGGTGCTCCTGCCGCCATTCCCAGAGCACGAACGTCACCAGCGCGACCGCCGCGACCGTCGCGAAGATCACGATGGTGTGCGAGTTGAACCAGTCGTCCTCCTGCCCCTTGTCGAGCACGTACTCGAGCGCGCCGAGGCCCACCGCGATCAGGCCAAGGCCGACACCGTCGATGGGACCGACGCGCTTCTTCGCCTCCACCAGGTGCGGCGGGTCGACGAGGATGCGCGACGACAGCAACATCGAGGCGATCCCCACCGGCACGTTGATGAAGAAGACCCAGCGCCACGAGTAGTGGTCGGTGATGAACCCGCCCAGGGTTGGCCCGATGGCCGGCGCAAGGACGACGGCCATGCCGTACACCGCGAACGCCATTCCGCGCTTGGCGGGCGGGAAGGTGTCCGCGAGGATCGCCTGTTCCGAGGGCCCGAGCCCGCCGCCGCCGATGCCCTGCAGCACGCGGAAGAAGACTAGAAGCCCGAGGTTCGGCGCCAGCCCGCAGAGGAACGAGCTGATGGTGAAGAGCATCACGCAGGTGAGATAGAACCGCTTGCGGCCGATGCGCGTCGCCAGCCAGCCGCTGATCGGGAGCACCACCGCGTTCGAGACCAGGTAGCTCGTGAGCACCCAGGTGGATTCGTCGATGCTCGCGGACAAGCTGCCCGCGATGTGCGGCAGGGAGACGTTCGCGATGGCGGTGTCGAGGACCTCCATGAACGTCGCCATGGTCACGACCAGCGCCACCACCCAGGGATTGTGACCGCCGGTCCAGCCCTGCTCGTGCGTGATCCGGAGCGACTCCTCGGGGCTGATCGCCGCAGCTTCCTGGGGGGTCATCGCACGCGGACCTTGGGCTCCGCCGACATGCCGGGACGCAGGCGTTCCATCTCCGGCTGTCCTTGCTCGAGCTTGATGCGCACCGGAATGCGCTGGACGACCTTGACGTAATTGCCGCTCGCGTTCTCCGGAGGCAGCAGGCTGTAGCGGGAGCCGGTCGCGCCCGCGAAGCTCTCGACGATACCCTCGTAGTCGCGGTCGATCGCGTCGACGTGGACGGATGCGTGCTGTCCCTGTCGCATCCGCTCGATCTGCGTTTCCCGGAAGTTCGCGGTGACCCACAGCTCGCCGTTCTGCGTGAGCGACATCAGCTGCTGGCCGGGCTGCACGCGGTCGCCGACGTTCACCGATCGCTTGCCCACGATGCCCGCCACCGGCGCGACCACTTTCGCGTAGCCGAGGTTGAGCTGCGCCTGGTGAAGCTGGGCCTGCGCCAATTCCAGGTTTGCCTGGCGGACGGAGACGCCCGCTTCCCGGGCCACGAGCTGCCGTGGGGCATTCGCCCGCGCCTCGACGAGGCGCGCCTGCGCCGTCTGCAGTCGCGCCTGCCGCTGATCGACGCGCTTGCGCGCCGCGGCCACCGCGGCCTGCGCCACGTCCGCGGCGCTGGCACGCTGATCGAACTCCGCTTGCGGGACGGTGTTGGAGGCGAGCAGCTGGGAGGCCCGTTCCTTCTGTTGCTGCGCGAATCGGTTGCTGGCAAGCGCCTGATCGAGATCGCGCCGCGCCGCCTCGAGGTCGGCTTCGGTGTTTGCGACCTCGTCCTCGGTGCTCTGCACGGTCGCGCGGTTCGAGGTCGCGGTGATGGAGACGCTCGGCTGCTCCGCGGCGAATGCCGCCTGGGCCTGCGCCACCGCTGCGCGCGCCTGGGCGGCTGCGACCTCCAGGTCGGCGGCGTCCAGCTCGACCAGCACGTCGCCTTGCTTCACCGGCTGGTTGTCCTCGACGAGCACGCGGAGCACCGTGCCGGGAACACGCGAGGAGACCGCGGTGATGTATCCATCCACCTGGGCGTCGTCGGTGTCCTCGAACTTGCGGGCGTGCAGCCACCAGAGCAGAGCGGCGACCGCCACCAGCGCGAGGCCCACCCCGATCCGGACCCTCGCACCCGGCTTCCTGGTTCGCTCAGTCTGCTCGTGCTCCGCGGGAGCCTGGCCGCCGTCTCCATGCGGGGTTTCTTCAGCGTGCGGTTCGGACATTCCCGTCGACTCTCCCGAGCAGCCAGCTCACCGGCTCCTCCCAGAGGTCGGGCCGGCGAAAGAAGCCAAAGTGTCCGATCGGCTTTCCCGCCGGCCGGATGGTGCGCTGCTCCTTGCGCGCGCGCTTGTACAGCGACAATAGATGCGCGGTCGAAGCCGGCGGTGCATATTTGTCATCGGCAATGGAGATCGCCAGCAGCGGACCTTCGTACCGGGAGTACCCGAGACCTCCGCGCGGCTCCGCGTAACTGTAGACGTAGCGCGGATCGCGCCCCCACTGCGCCCACTCGCGCGCCACGCCCACGGGGATGTCCTCGCCTTGGCCGAGCTTGCTCATCGGCAGGTAGCCCGCGATCCCAAGCACCGCGGGAAAGAGCGCGTACCAGAGCGACGCCATGATCGCGCGGGGAAGGCCGCGATATCCTTTCCAGTACGCCGTCCCGGCGGCGACGAACAACGCGGCCCCGATCGCGGGGTCCGGCACGAGCCCCATCAACTGCGCGCCGGCGCTGTGGCCGACCCAGAGGAGCGGAACTTCCGGCACGCGCCACGCCAGCCACTCGAGCGCACCGGCCAGGTCGCGCTCGCCCCAGTCGTGGAACGTGGCGTGGAAGTGCCGCAGCGACCGGCGGGGACGGGAGCCGCCGATGCCGCGATAGTCGACGGTGAGGGCGGCCGCGCCTCGCCGGGACATGTATTCCGCGAGAGGCGCGTAGAAGCTTGCCTTTACGCCCATCGCGCCGGCCACCAGCACCGCCGCCTTCGGGGGCGACGAGGGAAAGAACAGCTCCGCGGCGAGCGCGAAGCCATCTCCGCGCGCAGGGATGCGGAGCAATTCGCCCATACGAAACCGGGCTTCTAACGCGCGTTTCCGTAGAACGCCGTGTTCAGCGCCGCGATGCTGGGAAAACGGGGGTATTCGCCGGCGGCCAGCGCGTCCCGGCTGGGCAACGGATCCCCGACGATCCTCGCCAGCACATGCGCGAGGAACTTCGAATACGCCTCCCGCGAGGGCACGCCTGGAAAGAGCGATCCCAGGCCGAGCTGCGCGCCGGGAATGCGGAGTGCCGAGGGGCCTTCGCTGCCATTCCCCCAGCTCAGCACGAAGTCGGTGAGGATGGCGGAACCCTCGGCGGTGGCGACGACTCCAGCCGCGACGCCGACGAGGCGCTTGAACTCGATGCGCCGGGTCTTTCCCGGCGAGACCTCGACGTGAAGGGCGTCCTCGGCCACCCGGATGAGCTTGCCCGCGAGCACGCGCACCGCCGCGGCGGGACCGGCGGCGGCCGCGGGCGCTGCAGCCGGACGATCGCGGCCTCCGGCGGCGGCTTCGATCTGCGCGAGCATCTGGGGCGCAAGATCCGGCAGCGCGCGCGCCGCGTCGAGGTGCGCCTGCCCTTCGTCGGTACCGCCGGATGCCAGACACCGCTTTGCCGCGCGCAGCAGGGCCTTCGCCGCGAGCGCCCCCTTCCTGCGTCCGACGGCAGCGTCGAGGAGGTTTGGAAGATCGCCGGCATCCGATGCCGCATCGGTGGCGCCGGCGAGCTGATAGGCGAGTTTGTCCGGCACGCGATCGGGGTCGAACGCCGCCCCAAGCTCCAGAGCCACCAGCCACGCCTGGGCAAGGTCGCCTCTCGTCGCCAGGTTCTGCAGCAGCGGAAGGGCGGGCGCCGGATCCTGCTCGATGCGCGAGAGCCCCACGGCCCCCTCCCGATCCAGCGGCTGCTCCGCGAGGACGGTCCGGTAGGCCTGCGCCGCACCGGCATTGTCGCCCCGCTCGAGGGCGGCGCGAGCCAGCTCGGTTCCGGGATGCTGCGTCCACGTCGTCTTTTGCTGCACCGACGGCGCAAGCGACCGCGCCTCGTACCCGGTCTTCTGGATCAGCGTGGCGGCAGCGAATCCGAAGAGGAAGCCGCCCACGTGCGCCATCACCGCCACACCCTCGGTCTGATGCATGGCCAGGCTGAAGACCTCGCCGGCGAACCAGAATCCGCCCCAGAGCCAGGCAGGGATCAGGAACGTGCCCCGGCGGATGAAGCCGATCATGTACGCCATGCGAATCTTGCGGTTCGCGCACCGGTACGTGAACGCGCCCATGCACGCCGCGATCGCGCCCGAGGCGCCCGCCATGAGCACCGTCGAGCGCGGATCGATCCCGAAGTGCGCCAGCGCCGCCATCAGGCCGCCCACCAGGTAGAAGACGGCGAAGAAGCGGCGCCCCCACAGATCCTCGAGCAGCGGCCCCACCAGATAGAAGAAGAAGAGGTTCCCGAGGATGTGCATCCATCCGAAGTGCAGGAACATGTGCGTCAGCCAGCCGGGCTGCAGCAGCCCCCGCGCCGGGACCAGGCCGAAACGGCGCAACGGCGCGGCTTCCGCCCTCGTGGAGAAGTCTCCGATCAGGGAGTCGAGGTGCGTCTGCTCGAGCGCGCGAGTGGCCTCGTCGACGGTGACCGGCGGGTCCTCGTGCATCCCTTCCAGAGTCGCGCGCGCTTCGGGCCGCACGTAGTCGTAGACAAAGTTCGGCTGCACGGTCAGGTAGGGATGCTCCTCGTAATATCGGAGGATTTCCCGGAAGCTCTCGGCGCGCATGCCGTCCGGGTTCTTCGGCACCACCCAGGTGAGCACGAACGCGGCGGCGCAGACGGCGGCGATCCCGATGGAAACCGCGGGCATCCGGTCGACTTCCGCGTCCTCGACGCGCACCGGGATCAGGAGCATTTTTCTACTCTCGCAAAACGGAAGTCGGCGGGGAATGTCGGACCCATAGGGTAGGCTGTGCGATGTGAGGGAGCTGGTCACATCCGCGGCGGCCTCCGCCCGGCTCGATTTGGCGCGTGCCTGGCTGCGGGAGCGCGGCCCGGCGGGACGTGCTCTCGTCGTCGCCGGCACGCAGGAGGCGGCGGCGGAGGTCGTCCGCGGCGCGGCCGCCGATTCGGGGGCGGCTTTCGGCTGGCAGCGGTTCACGCTGGGGCGCCTGGCCGCCGTCATTGCTGCCGAGGCCATGGCCGAGCGCGGCCTGTCTCCGCTGTCGCCGCTCGGCGTGGAGGCCGTGTGTGCGCGAGTCGTCCATCAGCTCCGCGGCCGGCTGGGGAAATTCGATCCCGTCGCCACCCAGCCGGGCCTGCCCCGGGCGCTTTCGAGGACGATCCAGGAGTTGCGCCTCGCGGGAGCGCGACCTGGTGGAGATCTCGGGCGGGTACTCGACGCATACGAGACCGAGCTGGGACGGGCAGCCCTGGCCGACCGTGCTGCGGTCTTCCGGCTCGCCCTGGAAGCGGAGTCGCCGCTGCTGGATCTGCCGGCGCTGCTGGTCGATCTTCCACTCCGCGCTGCGCTCGAAGAGCGTTTCATCGCCCGACTCCGCGGACCGGTCCTGGCCATCGCCCCGGCGGCGGATGCGACGCGAATCTCGCGCGCTCTCGACGTCGCGCCGCGCCCGCTGCGGGAGGCGGCGGACACCTCGCTGGCTCGAGTGCAACAGCGGCTGTTCGTCGAAGGGACCGCGCCCGTTGCGGCGTCGGGCGACGACGTCATCCTCCTCTCCGCGCCGGGAGAAAGCCGCGAATGCGTCGAGATTGCCCGCCTGGTGCGCAGCGAAGCGGAGCGAGGCGTTCCGTTCGACGGGATGGCGGTGCTGCTCCGGTCGCCGTTCCAGTATCGACCGCTGCTCGAGGAGGCGTTCGTGCGCGCCGGAATCCCCGCGCACTTCGCCTCGGGAACGCAGAAGCCCAATCCCGCCGGACGCGCCTTTCTCGCGCTGCTTGCCTGCGCCGCCGACGGCCTCTCCGCGCGCCGGTTCGCCGAGTACCTGAGCCTGGGCGAGGTTCCGCAGGCCGTCTCCGGCGCGCCGCCGCAAGCGCCGCCTTCCGGTGATCGCTGGGTGCCGCCGGATACGGAGCTCACTCCGGCCCTGCCGGAGGACCCCGCTCCCGCGGAAGACGGCGGGGCGTCGGAAGACTTCGAGGCGCCGGTGGTGGCTGGCACCCTGCGTGCTCCGTGGCGCTGGGAGCAGCTCCTGATCGATGCGGCGGTGATCGGCGGCCGGGACCGCTGGAAGCGGAGGCTGGACGGGCTCGAGGCGCAGCTTCGAACCACTCTCTCCGCCTTCGCCGAAGACGAGGCCAAGGCCCAGCGCATCGAGCGCGAGGTCGCGGACCTTGGATCGCTCCGCGACTTCGCGCTGCCTCTGCTCGATGCGCTCGCGTCGCTTCCCGCGAGCGCGACCTGGGCTGCGTGGCTGGACCCGCTCAGCGCGCTCGCCACCCGCGCTCTGCGAGACCCTGCGCGCGTCCTCTCGCTGCTCGCCGAGCTTGCTCCCATGGGTCCGGTCGGGCCCGTCTCCCTCGCCGAAGTGCGCTTGGTTCTCGCGCGCCGGCTGACCGAGCTGTCCATTCCGCCCTCCGGCAAGCGACACGGCAAGGTGTTCGTCGCGCCCGTCGCAGCGGTGCGCGGCCTCAGTTTCGAGACGGTGTTCGTGCCCGGTCTGGCGGAGAAGGTCTTCCCGCAGAAGGTGATGGAAGATCCGCTCTTGCGAGACGCCGAGCGGCGCGATCTCGCGCAGCTGGAGACGTCCATCGATCGCATCGCGGCGGAGCGGCTCGCGCTGAGGCTGGCGGCGGGCTCGGCCCGAGGCAAGCTCGTCCTTTCCTGGCCGCGGATCGACCTCGCGCAGGGACGGGCGCGGGTGCCGTCGTTCTACGGGCTCGAGGTGGTTCGCGCCGCGGAAGGGACGCTGCCGCCGTTCTCCGAGCTGTCGCGGCGCGCCGAGCAGGCGGCTCCGGCGAGGGCAGGGTGGCCGGCGCCCGCGAATCCCGGGGATGNNGCATTTCGGGATCCTCAGGAGAGCAAGGGAACAGCGGCGTACCTGCTTGCCGCAAACGCCCACCTCTGCCGCGCCTTGCGCAGCCGTGCTCGCCGGTGGCTCCGCCGCTGGACGCCCGCCGATGGGCTGGTGCAGCCCGCGGACGAAGCTCTTCAGGCGCTGCAGGCGCACCAGCCCCAGGCGCGCCCGTACTCTCCCACGGCGCTGCAGAACTACTCCGCGTGTCCGTACAAGTTCGTCCTGCAGGCCATCCACCGGCTGGCGCCACGGGAGGTTCCGGAAGGGATCGACGAGATCGACCCGCTGTCGCGAGGCTCGCTGATCCACGAAGCGCAATACGAATTGCTGCGCGAACTGTCGGAGGTGGGCGCGTTGCCCATTCGCGATCCGGGCGCGGCGCAGCAGCGCCTCGAGGCGGTGGTGGATCGCGTCGCCAGCCGCTGGCAGGACAAGCTGGCGCCGGCCATCGAGCGGGTCTGGAACGATTGCATCGCCGGCGTGAAGGTCGACCTGCGCGAGTGGCTGCGGCGGATCAGCGAGGATGACGGCTGGGCTCCGTGGCGATTCGAGCTGTCGTTCGGCCTGCCGGAGACCACGCAGCGCGATCCGCACAGCACCAAGGATCCGGTCGCGCTCGACGAAGGCATCCGCCTGCGCGGCTCGATCGATCTGGTGGAGCGCGCGCCGGACGGTGCGCTGCGGGCCACCGACCACAAGACCGGCAAGGCCTGGGCGCAGCAGGGCACCGTGATCGGCGGCGGCGCCACCCTGCAGCCGGCGCTGTACGCGCTCGCCCTCGAGAAGCTCTTCCCCGGATCGCGCGTCGAAGGAGGGCGCCTCTACTACTGCACCTATGCCGGCGAGTTCGAATCGGTCTCGGTCGCGCTCGAGGTGGCAGCGCGCGGCAGCGTGGCGCAGCTGGCGAAGACGGTGAGCGAGGGCGTCTCCAGCGGCTTCCTCCCCGCCGCTCCGCGCGACGAGAGGGAATGCGGGCGGTGCGACTACCTCGCCGTCTGCGGGCCTTCCGAGTGGGAACGGACCCGGCGCAAGCCGGCGGAAGCGCTGCAAGCCCTGGTGCAGCTCAGGAGCATGCCATGACCTCCACCCTCGCCGACGCCAGGGCGCGGGAGCGCATCCAGACGGATCTCGGCGCCACCCTGGTGGTGGAGGCGGCCGCTGGCACCGGCAAGACCACCGAGCTCGTGGCGCGGATCGTCGCGCTCGTCCGCACCGGCCGGACCACGCTCGATCGCATCCTGTCCGTCACCTTCACCGACCTGGCGGCGGGTGAAATGAAACTGCGCCTGCGATCCGAGCTGGAGGAGGCGCGCGCGGCGGCCACCGTCGAAGAGCGCGACCGGCTGACGGCCGCCCTGGAACGGCTGGAGGCCGCTCCCATCGGTACCATCCATTCCTTCTGCGCCGACCTCCTCCGGGAACGGCCCGTGGAAGCCCGCGTCGATCCGGTGTTCGAAGTGGCCGCAGGAGAAGAGCAGGATCGGCTCTTCGACCAGGCCTTCGACGGCTGGTTCCAGCGGGTGATCGCCTCGCCGCTGGAGGGCGTGCGCAGGCTCCTGCGGCGAAAGGTGCGCCCCGGAGATACGCCGCCCCGCGAGCTGCTCCGGCAGGCCGGGCGCGACCTCTCGGAGCACCGCGACTTCTCGGGACCTTGGCGGCGCGAACCGTTCGATCGCGAGGCAGGCCTGGAGCAGCAGATCGCGCGCCTCGCAGAGCTCGGTGAGCTCGCGCAGAGGGCGCAGCGTCCCGACGACTGGGCGGCGCAATCGATCGCCGGCATCGCCCGCTGGGTCGCCGAGCTGCGGCGCCGCGAAAGCGTGCGCCCTCGCGACGGCGACGGACT
This sequence comes from Deltaproteobacteria bacterium, assembly GCA_005879535.1. NCBI lineage: Bacteria > Pseudomonadati > Myxococcota > Myxococcia > Deltaproteobacteria bacterium. Next base: position 11,277 of record VBKI01000101.1, read on the forward strand.
CGAGGCGGAGCTGCACGAGCTCTGCCGCCGGCGCCTCTGGAACTGGCGCGGCGGCGGAAAATGGTTCGCCAGGGATCTGGAAAAGGCGTCGGTGCTCGCGCAGCGCGACGCGATCAAGGCCGAGCTGCAGGCATTTCTCGACCGCGCCGATTCCGACCTCGCCGCCTGCCTGCGAGAGGAGCTTCGCCCGCTGTCCGACGCGTACGAGGAGCTGAAGCGCGGCGCCGGGTGTCTCGACTTCCTCGACCTGCTCTTGCGGGCGAGGGATCTCGTCCGCGACGACGCCGCAGTCCGGGCGGAGCTCTCGCAACGGTTCACCCATGTGCTGGTGGACGAGTTCCAGGACACCGATCCGTTGCAGGCCGAGATCCTTCTCCTGATCGCGTCGGAGGATCCCTCGGAGTCGAGCTGGAGAAACGCCCGGCCCGCTCCCGGCAAGCTCTTCGTCGTCGGCGACCCCAAGCAATCGATCTACCGATTCCGGCGCGCGGACATCGCGCTCTACGAGGACGTGAAGCAGCTCCTGCTCTCGGCTGGAGCCGAGCTTCTCCACCTCACCACGAGCTTCCGGTCCAGCCCGTCCATCCAGGAGGCCGTGAACGCGGCGTTCGCGCCGGTGATGCAGGGGGGCACGCAGGCCAGCTACGTCGCGCTCCATCCCTTTCGGAGCGAAGTGCAAGGCCAGCCGGCGGTCGTCGCATTGCCGGCGCCGAGGATCTACGGCGAGCGGGAGAAGGTCGCGAACTTCCGCATCGAGGAGTCGTATCCGGACGCGGTAGCGGCGTTCATCGATTGGCTGCTGACGAAGAGTGGCTGGAAGGTGAGCGAGCGCGACCGCAAGGAGCCGGTGCCGGTGGAGGCGCGGCACGTGTGCCTGCTCTTCAAGCGCATGCGGAACTACGGCGGCGACCTCACCCGCGGATACGTCCACGCGCTGGAAGCGCGGCGGATCCCGCACGTGCTCGTCGGCGGGCGGTCGTACCACGCGCGAGAGGAAGTGCTGGCGATGCGCGCCGCCGCCACCGCCATCGAGTGGCCCGACGACGAGCTGGCCGTATTCGCCGTTCTCAAAGGGCCGCTCTTCGCGCTGGGCGACGACGCGTTGTTCCTCTTCCGCGAGCGACATGGACGGCTGCATCCGCTTCGTCCCCGGCCGGCGAACGCCGGTCCCGCCGAGTCCGCCGTCTTCGACGCCCTTGCGCTGCTCGGCGAGCTGCATCGGCAGCGCAACCGCCGGCCCATCGCGGCCACCTTCTCGCGGCTGCTCGACGCGACGCGCGCCCATGCCGGTATCGCCCTGCGGCCCGCGGGAGAACAGGCGCTGGCAAACGTCCTCCGCGTGCTCGATCTGGCTCGCCGTTTCGAGATGGCCGGCGCGAGCAGCTTCCGCGCGTTCGTCGATCGGCTCACCGCCGAGGCAGAGCGCGGCGACGCAGCGGAAGCGCCGGTCGTCGAGGAAGGCGCCGAGGGCGTCCGGATCATGAGCGTACACAAGGCCAAGGGGCTCGAGTTCCCCGTCGTGATCCTCTGCGATCCCTGCGCGCCCGCGGCGCCTCGCCTGCCGTCGCGTTTCGTGGATCCCGAGCGGAAAGTGTGGGCAATGCCGCTCGCCGGGTGCGCTCCGGGCGAGTTGCTCGCGGATGCGCCGGCGCTCTTGCAGCGCGACCGGGAAGAGGTGATTCGCGTCGCCTACGTGGCCTCGACTCGGGCGCGCGACCTCCTGGTGGCTCCGGTGGTCGCCGACGAGGAGCTGCAGGGTTGGCTTGCGCCGCTGAATCCCGTGCTCCATCCGGCGCCGCTCCTTCGGAGCAAGGCTGGCGCGGCTCCGGGATGTCCAACCTTTGGCAACGAGGCGGTCATCGATCGGCCCGAGGGAGCTTTGACGGCGCTCGCCGTGCCGCCGGGGCTTCATCGTCCGCAGTCGGGCGGGCACCAGGTGGTCTGGTGGGACCCGCGGTCGCTCGAGCTCGATCGCGAGGTGGAGAACTGGATGCGCGAGCGCGATCTGCTGCTCGTCGACGAAGGCGCCGCCCGAGTCGCGGCTCAGGGTCACGAGCAATGGCAGAAGCGACGCAGCGATACCGTCGAGCGCGGCCAGCGTCCATCGCTGCACGTCGAGACAGCCACCGCCCGCGCTCCCTCGACCGCGGCGGAGGCTGTCGAACTGGCGGCAGTCGAGGTCCGGACTTCATCGCGTCCCGGCGGCAGGCGCTTCGGGACGCTGGTGCACTCGGTGCTCGCGGGGATCGATCTGCGCGCGACGTCCGGCGCGATCGCGAGCGCCGCAGCGGTGCAGGGACGCCTGGTGGGCGCGACCGTCGAGGAAGTGGAAGCCGCGGCGCACGCGGTCGAGGCCGCCCTCGCGCACCCGTTGCTCCGCCGCGCGGCAGAGTCGAGCGAGTGCCGGCGTGAGGACCCTGTCGTCCATCGCCTCGACGACGGCACGCTGCTCGAAGGCGTCGTCGACCTCGCCTTCCGTGACGGCGAGGGCTGGACGGTGGTCGATTTCAAGACCGATGCGCGGCCGGAATCCCACCCGCAGTACGCCGCGCAGGTCCGGCTCTACTGCCGCGCGATCACGGCGGCTACCGGGCTGCCGGCGAAGGGTGCGCTGCTGGCGGTGTGACGGAACTGCGTCCGCGACGCACCCGTGGTCCTTGTTTTTTTACACCCTGTTCTGGTTCATGTAGCCGCGTCCTCGCATGGGAGGGATCTTGACCGTCCAGGGCCGCAGCGACACGCGACTCCGCTACCGATTCGCCAATCTCGAGCAGGCTCGCGCGCACATCCACGACGTCCGCGGCGAGTCGCTGTTCTTCGTCCGCGACGACCAGCTGCGTTTCCTTCCCGATACGCCCGTCTGCCTCTCGATGACGTTCGATCAGGGCGATGTCACCCGCCTCTTGCACGGGCGCGTCGCCGGGCGCGTGGAGGGAGCCGGCACCTGGCTTCAGATTGCCGATACGCGCCCGCTGCGCGAGATCCCGCCGACGGAGGCGGTGCGGCGCGGCGTCCGCATCGGCTGCGACGAGCCCGTGGAAGCGCGATCGGGGCACCGCGTGAGCACGGGCCGCATGCGCGACCTCAGCCCCGGTGGAGCTCGTCTCCGCGGAATGTTCGGATTCGCTTCCGGGGATCGCATCGAGCTCAGGATTCTCTCCGCCGGCGGGTTGGCCTTCCACGACCTGTCGTACGCGCACGTCGTCTGGGTCGAGGACGGCGAGATGGGCGTGCAGTTCGATAGGTCAGACTCCGTCGGGCGCAACGCCGTCGCGCGGCTCCTCGTCGAAACGGAGGAGCTCTGGGCGGCGGCGTGGGAGGGTACACACCCGCCCACCTGCTGCGGCGAGCGGGGGCTGCTCGATCCCGTGCCGCCGCGCGAGCGCGAGCGCGCCGCCGGCGCCGGGTAGCCGCCTACGTCTTCTTGCGGTGCAGCGGGCACGCGTCGAGGGCCGGACTGGGATCGAGGGCGTCCTTGCCTTCGACGACCTTGAGCACCTGTCCGTCGCCGCCGATCACGAAAGTCACCCGGCCGGCGTACGTCCCCTTGCGCACGCCGTACTTGTCCGCCGTCTCTCCGGCGGGATCTGCGCCGAGGGGGAAGGGCAGATTCAGGCTTTGCGCGAAACGCTTCTGCGTCTCCAGGTCGTCCATCGAGACGCCCAGGACCTGGGCGTTCTTGTCGGCGAACTTCGTCTGCACATCGCGGAACGCCGACATCTCCTTGGTTCAGCCTCCGGTGAACGCCTTGGGGAAGAAGGCGAGCACCAGCGTTTGCCCCTTGTAGTCGTCGAGCGTCTTCTTTCCGCTCGTCGTCTCCACGGAGAACGCCGGCGCCTTTTGCCCAGGCGCCACCGCGGCCACGAGGGCCATCAGCAGGGCGGGTGTCATGCCCGTAACATATATCGGGAACCCGCCGCGGTCAGCCGCTCGATCGCCCGCTGGGCGGAAGCGGGCGATCCCCGCTCCGCCTCCCGGGCGCCGATGCGTAAGTTCTTGTTCGATGGCGGGCGAGGCAGGCGCAGCCCGGCAGCTTGCCGGGCTCCTCCGCGGCGGCGGACGCGACCGCGTCGCGCAGCGCGTTGCGCGTGTCGTCGCTGAAGCCTGCGCCGGTGTCGAGCCCGCGGAAGCCTCGCGGCTCTGCTCGACCTTGCGCGAGTCGATCCTCGAGCTTTGCGAGAAGGGAGCGTTGACCGTCCCCGAGGCGCGCACGTTGTGCCAGGAAGTCGACGCTGCCGAGGCAGCAACGCTGGAAACGCTCACCACGCCCCACCGCGCTCTCGATGCTCTGGAGCGTGCGCTATCCGACACGTCGGCGCGCGCTCTTCCGCAGCTCGCCGTGGAAGGGACGCTTGCCGCGGACTCCGCGGCGCTGCTGATCGCCGAGCACGACGCCTTGATGGTGCGGGCAACCGCTGGCCTCGAGCTGCCCACGGAAGCGGCGGGTGCCCACAGCGTGTCCGCGCGGGCCGTCGATGAGCGAGCGATCGTCGAGGTCGCGGACAGCGAGGGCGCGCGCGCCGTGTACGCGGTGCCGTTGCGATTGGGCGAAGAGGTGCTCGGGGCATTGCGCGTCTCCTCGCAGACGGCCTGGAAATTCAATGAGGACGAAAAGCGCTTCCTTCGCGCCATCGCGACGCGGGCGGCAGCGCTCCTCACGGGCGAGGGTCCTCAGGCGCGCCTCGAGCACACCCTGCGCACGTTCGAGTCGCTGATCGAGGCATCCCCCTTGCCGATCGTGTCGATCGATCGCGACGGCAGGGTGCAGATCTGGAACCGCGCCGCCGAAGAGCTGTTCGGTTGGCCCCGGATCGAGGTCCTCGGACGGCCGCTTCCGCTGGTGCCTCCCGACCTGCGGGAGGAGTCGGCGGCAATCCAGGAGGAGACGCTCGCGGGCCAGGTGATCCGCAATCGCGAGGTGCGCCGCAGGCGCAAGGACGGGACGGAGATCGACCTCGCGCTTTCCGTGGCGCCGCTGCGAGATCCGGGCGGGGCGGTTTCCGGCTCCATCGCCATCCTGGTGGACATCAGCGATCGCAAGCAGCGGGAAACGCAGGCGGCGCGGACGGCGCGCTTCCGCGAGCATTTCGTCGGCATCGTCAGCCACGACCTGCGCAACCCGTTGACCGCGATCGTGACCTCCGCGCACCTGTTGCTCCGGTACGGGGAGCTTCCCGAGCGCCAGGCGCGCGTGGTGGCGCGCATCGCTTCCAGCGCCGACCGGATGGCGCGGATGATTGACGATCTGCTGGACTTCGCGCGGTCGAAGCTCGGCGGCGAATTCCCCATCCACCGGCGCCGGATCGACCTGCGGCAGATCTGCGAGCAGACGGTGGAAGAGCTGGAGTTCGCCTTCACGCGCCAGGTCAAGCTCGAAGCGAACGGCGATCTCTGGGGCGACTGGGACCCCGACCGGATCGCGCAGGTGATCTCCAATCTGGTCGGCAACGCCGTGCAGCACAGCGACGGCGACGTGAAGGTCACCTTGCGCGGCGAGGCCGACGTCGTGGTTTTGGAGACGCACAACGGCGGTCCACCCATCCCGCACGAAGTGCTCTCGCACATCTTCGAGCCCGGACGGCGCGGGGACGCGCGCTCCGGAGGACTGGGCCTCGGCCTCTTCATCGTCCAGCAGATCGTCCTTGCGCACGGCGGCAGCATCGAGGTGACCTCGAATGACGGCGACGGCACCAAATTCACCGTCGCACTCCCCCGCAAGGGCCGCCACAAGTAGCATCTCTCCGACGGCGTCACGAGCGAACACTGTACGAAGCATCAAGCGGCTGCAGCGGCCTGCCGATCGGCGGGTCCATCTCGCCGATCCCGGCGAAGCGCCGTCCACAGCGCCGACGCGATGAGCGCAACGACGACGAACGCCTGCGCGCAAAGTCCCTCTCGCGTCGCGTAGAGCCCCAGCGCCGGGACCTGGAAGGCGCCCCAGATCGTCAGCGGCAGCGCGCCGAGAACCTGCAGCGAGCGCACCCCGTGCCCCACCATCAGCACGGCCAGCGCGCAGAGCAGCACGCCGCAGGTGACGAGCAGCGGGCGCGGCTGCAGCTTTCGCCCGAGTCGCTGGAACGCCGCCACCAGCGCAATCAGCGCGAGCAGCCCCGCCAGCGCTCCAGCCGCGACCGCCGCGCCGTTGCCGGGCGCTTCGAGGAGGAGCCCGCGGAAGAAGAGGACCACCTCGAACATCTCGCGGTAGACGGCGGCGAAGGTGAGCCCGAGGATCACGGCCGCGCTTCCCGCGGCCATCGTCTTCGCCGAGAGGAACGACACCAGCCTTCGCGCGGAGAGCGACGCGAGCAGCCAATGGCTCGCGTAGAGCAGCAGTGCGGCGGTGACGAGCTGCAAGACTCCCTCGGCGAGCTCCCGGCTCGCGCCGGACAGGTGCAGGAGCAGCATGCCCGATGCCCACCACGTCAAAGCGCCGGCGAGCAGCGCGGAAATCCAGCCGACGTGCACGGCTCGCGCGTCGCCCTCGCGGCCGGCCTTGCGCAAGAGCGCGAGCATCGCCGCCACCAGCAGCGCCGCCTCCACTCCTTCGCGCAGCGCGATCGCCAGCGCGGCTACGAACGCAACAAGCCCCCCGCCGGGTCCGCGGGCATCGGCTTTTTCCAGCAGGCCATCGAGCCGGGCCGCGCGCGCTTCCAGGTCCGGCTGCCGCCCGTCGATGGCTGCGCGCAGAGCGAGAAAGGAGCCTTCCACCTCCTGGACGAGCTCTGCGTCCCTGGCGCGGAGCGCCGCTTCGTGCGGCTCGAAATGATCGAGGTAGGCGGAGATCAGCGTGCGCCTCGCGCCAGCGCGATCGCTCTTGCGCGCAAGCGCGACGGCGGTGCGCACCGCCGCGCGAGCTTGCGAAAGCCCGAACGGGGAGCCCTGGACGTCCTCGGCGAATGGACCGGCGCGCACCGCCGCGAGGGCCTGTTCCTGCTCGCCCGCGCCCAGTCCCGCTGCGGCGAGCCGCGCGCGGAGATCGTCGTCCGACATCGTCGCCAGGTCGGCGTACCGGCTGGGCAGCAGCGCCGCGCGGGCCAGCTCGAGACCGCGGGGGGAAGCGGCCGGATGCGCCAGCGAAAGCACGTAGAAAGCCACGTCCCAGCGCTCTTCGTCGGTGAGGGCGGAATCGAACGCGGGCATCGCCGTCTTGGGAACGCCGTACGTCGCCGCGCTGAAGATCCGCTGCGGCGTCAGCGGCCCTGCCTCCGTCCGGAAGTCCGGCGGCTTCGTGGGAAGCTCGAGCGCGAGGTTCGGATGCCCATCCACGCCGTGGCACGCGGCGCAAGCCTGCGCGTACAACCGGGCGCCGCGACCCGGATCGGGGGCGCGCTGCGGCAGGAGGATGACGTTGAAGCGCTGCACGATCTCGTCGCGGATGCCCCGGGCGCCGCGGGCGACCTCCGCGGGCGGCGCGCGGTCCGCCACCTGCTTCTTCAGGGCGTCCAGCCGGCGCGCCAGATCCTCCCCGCGGCCGTTCACGTCCGCGCGCAGCTCGCGAGCGGCATCCTCGACGAATCCGATCTGCTCGACGTGCTCCGCCTGCGAGAGGACCTCGCCATGCTCGCCGACCGCGCGCGCATAGTCGCCGGCGACGTAGTCGAGGAGCGCCACCACCCGCCGCAGCGACTGCGCCTCGCCAGGCTGCGCTCGCGCCGCGGCCGCGACGAGAGTGAGACTGAGAATCATTCTCAACATCTCCGGCTAGAATAGTGGGCAGGCGGCCTGTTGTCACTCCCCCGCAGACGTGGCAAGTCGTCGCGCTGCGCACATGCGGCTGCCCAAGCACTTCATCCGCACACGGGAGGACGGCGCAACGCACACGGAGGCGGCGCACAGTCCTGGCGGCCGTTCGCTGCGCGACCTCGTGTTCGGCGCGAACGACGGCCTGGTGGCCGCCTTCGCCGTCGTCTCCGGCGTCCACGGCGCGGCGTTCTCCACCCGCATCGTCTTGCTCGCCGGCCTGGCCGAGCTGATCGGCGGGACCATCGCCATGGGCCTCGGCGCGTTCCTCGCGGTCAAGAGCGAGCAGGAGTTCATCCTCCGCGAGCGGGAACGCGAGGAGCGCGAGGTGCGCGAGTTCCCCGACGAAGAGCGCAAGGAGGTGCGCACCATCTTCGCCCGCAAGGGATTTCGCGGGCAGGCGCTGGAGCAGATGGTCCAGCACGTCACCGCGGACCCGGTGTTCTGGGTGGACACGATGATGACTGAAGAGCTCGGCCTGACCGCAGGGCCGACGGGAGCGCCCCTTCGATCCGGCCTGGTCGTGGCGCTGGCGTACGCCCTGGGCGCGAGCTTTCCCGTCATCCCATACGCGCTCCACATCGCAGTCCCCACTGCGTTCGCGCTTTCCGTCGGATGCACGCTCGTGGCGCTGTTCGTCGCCGGATCGGCGAAGACGCGAATGACGGGGCGCCCCTGGCTGCGCAGCGGCTTGGAGACGGTCCTGGTCGGAGCCATCGCAGCCGCTGCCACCTTCTTCGCCGGAAGGCTGATCGCGGGATGACTTCCGCGGAGGAAACCCTTGCGCGGGCGCTGCTCGGCGCATTTCGCCCGGATTTCGCGGAGCGCGAGGCTACCTCGCGCCAGGTGGCCGAGCTGTTTCTCGATGCCGTGTCCGCGGCGCTCCCGCTCACCCGCCACGAGCCGGCGGACATGGCGCTCGCCGAGCTGGAGGCGCTCGCGCAGCAATCGGACGTCTACGCGTGGGAAGGAGCGCCGGGATGGGACGTGGTGCTCGCGCGCGGGCTCGCGCCCCGGCCGCCGCTTCCACCCGGTCCACCGGTGCTCGACGGCATCGGTGCGCGTCCCGAGCGCACGCAACAGCGCGGCGAGCTCAAGCGCCGGGCGCACGCCGAAGCCGGCCTCTTCATTGCCCTGAGCCGCGAGTCGACGCAGGGTGGCACCGCCGCGGCGCTGGTGGCGGCGCACGCGTCGCTCCTGCGTCTGGTCGGGCTCGCTTCCGCGTCATCGCTGCTCCTTCTGCCCGAGGACCCCGATGCGGGCGCGCTTCCGCCCGCGCGGGGCCCGGACCTGATCCGCGAGATGGATGAGCGCGGCGAAAACTTCGCCTTCGCCCAGGAGGAGTGGCTCGCGCGACTGTTGGCGGAAAATCCGGCGACAGCGGAGCCCGCTTTCCGCACGTTCTACGCCGGCCTCTCGCAATCCCTGCGCGTGGCCGCCGCCCTCCGGCTCTTCCGCGAGGAAGCAGCCGAAGGCAGGCTGGGCGAAGACGCCGAAGCGCTGCTGGGTGCGCTCGGGACCTGGCAGCCCGTCCGCTGGGCGTCGATGCGCCGGGGGACGCCATCGCCGTGGATCGAGGCGCTGTGTCCGCCCGCGCCCGCGGGAGAGCCGCCGCTCCATCGACTCGAGCGCGAGTGCGCGCAGGCGCTGGAGACGTTCTCGTGCCTCTGGTTCGCCGCGGGCGTCTCGCTCACCGGATTCTCCGCGCTGGCAGCGGTCTTCACGGCGCGCTGTGCGGGGGTTGCCGCTCTTTGGGAAGAGCTCGGCGGTGGCGGACGCGGACCCTGACGGTTACGCTCCTTCGGGGACTCGAGGAGGAACAGCGACATGGACGGTTGGTCTTCGGCAGCACCCATCGGCCGCACCCGCACCGCGGAGTTCATGGCCTCGGTCTACCGCTGGATGGCCTTCGGCCTGGCGCTGACCGGAATCGTGGCCTGGGCGGTGACCAACACGCCCGGCCTTTTGTCGGCCTTCTACCGCATCGAGGACGGCCATCTCGTGGGAGTGACCGGCCTCTTCTGGGCCGTAGGGATCGCGGAGCTGGTGCTGGTGTGGATGTTCGCCTCGGTCGTCCAGCGCGCGTCGCTCGGCGCCGCAGTGGGAATGTTCCTCGCCTACTGCGCCCTCTCCGGCGTCACCTTCTCCGTCTATCTGCTCGCGTACACCGCCACCTCGATCGCCTCGACCTTGTTCATCACCGGGGGCGCGTTCTTCGGTCTCTCCGTTTACGGGACGGTGACGAAGCGGAACCTGGACGCCTGGCGCAGCTTCCTCTTCATCGGCCTCATCGGGGTCATCCTCGCCAGCATCGTGAACCTGTTCCTGCGCAGCAACGCGGTCGAGTTCGTCATGTCCTGCGCTGGCGTGGTCATCTTTGCCGGCCTCACGGCCTACGACACGCAGAAGCTGCGCGCGCTGGGCGAGCAGGGCGAGGAGCGCCACGCGCTGGTCGGGGCGCTCGCGCTCTACCTGGACTTCGTGAACCTGTTCCTGTTCCTGCTCCGGTTCATGGGCCGGCGCCGTGAGTGAGAGCGCGCAGAAGCGCTTCGATCGCGGTGCCTTCTTCGACGTCGACGGCACGCTGATCTCCACCAACGTCGTCGACGCGTACGCCTACTACGTCTTCCACCGTGGAACGATCTTCGGGACCGCCCAGCGCCTGATCCGCGGGCTCGCGATGGCGCCTCTCTACGCGCTCACCGACCGGATGAACCGCAAGGCGTTCAACGAGCTGTTCTACCGCGCCTACCGCGGGCTTTCCGAGGACCGTCTGGTCGAGCTTGCCCAGGATCTCTGTGACAAGGTGCTCAAGCCCGCCGTCTATCCCGGCGCGCTGGACATCATCGCGGAATGCCGGAAGGCGGGATGCAAGATCGTCCTCTGCACGGGGGCCATCGACATCACCATGCGGCCCCTTCAGGAATACCTGGGCGCCGACGATCTGATCGCGAACTCGCTCCAGTTCGTGGAAGGCTTCGCCACCGGCAAGGTCATCCCGCCGATCGTCGAGGGAGCCAACAAGGCCAACCGCGTGCGCGACTATTGCGTCCGACACGGCCTGCGCCTCGACCTGTCCCATGCCTACAGCGATTCACTTTCCGACTATCCGATGCTGACGGTGGTTGGAAGGCCGACGGTCGTGAATCCCGACCGCCGGCTGCGCTCGCACGCGCGCGCCTACGAATGGCCCATCCTCGATCTCACTCTGACGGGCCGTAAACACTTGCCGCGCTGACCGTCCGTTTCTCGCGGCTTGCTCCCGCTCGCCGTGCTGCCCAGCTTCCGACCATGCGGTGGGCGGGTGTTGGGGCATGCGTCATCCTTGCGTTCGCGTGTCGACAGGCGGGATCGCTCGTCGATCCCATCCTTCCCGACGCAGGGAAACCTCCCGACGGAGCTCGCTGGCCGCCGCCGCGCGAGGGATACGCCAACCCGATTCCGGGGGAGAACCAGCAACGCGGCGACCCGTCGTGGAACCGCGGATTCTCCAACCCGTGGGCGGCGCAGATCGAAGCGTACGCAAACCGCGTCAGTGCGAAGGCCGGCGACACGGTCAAGCTGATGGTGCGCTCGGACCGCGGCTGCCAGATGAGCTGGACGCTCTATCGCCTCGGTTGGTACGGCGGCGATGGCGCGCGCGCTCTCACCAGCGGAACGGCGCAAGCGGGCTCGCAGCCGGCCTGCCCGAAGGATGCCGGCACCGGTCTCGTCCGCTGCTCCTGGTCGCCGACGTTCTCGGTGACGGTGCCGCAGGATGCCGTGAGCGGCCTGCACCTCATTCGCATCGTGCGCGAGGACAAGATCGGCATCTTGATTCCGCTGGTGGTCAAGGACGATCGCCCGGCAGATCTGGTGATGAACTCGGCGGTGCTCACGGCGCAGGCCTACAACAACTGGGGCGGCACCGGCCTCTACGACCCGCCCGGCGCATTCGCCGTGCAGGTGAGCTTCGATCGGCCGTACGCGAGCGACGACGGCAGCGGACAGGTCCTGCGGTACGAGGCGTTGATGGCGCGGTACCTCGAGCGCTACGGCTACGACGTGACGTACACCACGAACCTCGACATCGCCCGCGAGGGTGACGGCACCCTGCTCCGCCGCGGTGCTTTCGTCTCCCCGGGGCACGACGAGTACTGGGCGGTCGAGCAGCGCGACGCCATCGACTCCGCCCGCGACGCGGGCATGCCCATCTATTTCTTCGGCGCGAACGCCGGGTACTGGAAGGTCCGCCTCTCCAATCCCGGCGTCGACGGCAACGCGCGCCTGGTCACCTGCTACAAGCGGAAGCCGCAGAACGATCCGCTCGCCGGCACGCCCCAGCAGACGGGCCGATTCCGGGACTCGCCGATCAATCGCCCGGAAGAGGAGCTCGTCGGCACGATGTACGAGAGCTGGATGCTGTTCGGCCAGGCCTGGACGGTTCTCGATCCCGGGCATGCCATGTACGAGGGCACCGGCCTCAGGCAGGGCGACAGCATCCCCCAGCTCGTCGGTTACGAGTACGACCGCACCTTCGAGCTCGACACGCCCTCGCCGGTCGAGGTCGTCGCCCGCTCTCCGCTGGTGGACGCCGAGGGGAAGCCCGGCTACGCCGAGGCAACCGTCTACACGGCGCCGAGCGGGGCACTGGTCTTCGGCGCCGGCAGCATCTATTGGCCCCGCGGCCTCGATGGACCGTTGCGCGATGCGCGCGTCGAGCGGATGACGGCCAATCTCTTGAAGCTCGGTCTTCAGCTCCCCATCCCGTCGGTGCTGCTGTCCGTCAGCGGACCCGCTTCTCCGCCACCCGCCGCGCAGTGGGCCTCTTCCGTGCGCACGCTGGTCGGCGGAATGTCCGGACCTGCAGGGCTCGCGCAGATGCCGGACGGCACGTTCGTGATCGCCGACGCGCGGGCGAACCGAATCTGGCAGACCAACGGCAGCACGGTCTGGCCCTTTGCGGGCGACGGCAACCCGAGCGGGGATCCGAGGTTCGACAGCGTTCCCGGCCTCTCGTCGCGGTTCTTCGGACCGACGGCGGTGCTTCCCGACGCGGCCGGCAACGTCTACGTGGCCGACACCCACAACTGCGTGATCCGGAAAGTGGCGAACGACGCCAACCGCACGGTGACGACCGTCGCCGGCGCATACTTTGCGGGGACCTGGGCCGATGGGATCGGCAGCGCTGCCCGCCTTTCCTATCCGATGGGAATGGCGTGGCTGGACGCGACGCACATCGTGATCGCCGACTCCTCCAACCATGCCATCCGCGTGCTGGACGTCACCACCCGGGCAGTGACCACGTTGGCCATCACGCACAATGGTGAGGACGCCGACGGCCCCGGGCTGACCGTGGCCAATTTCTACTGGCCGACCGCCGTGGCCGTCGCGCCCGACGGGCGGGTGTTCTTCCTCGCCAGCTCCACGGGCATGATCAAGGTGATCGGCACCGACGCTTCACGGACGGTGACGACGCTGGTGAAGGGTGGGCTCGGATTCGGAGATGGCCCGGGAACGGCCGCGCAACTGCAGCCGCAGATGGGGCTGCTCTGGTTCAACAACGGGTTGATCCTCTCGGATCCCGGCAGCCACCGTCTCCGCTGGATCAGTCCCGGCAGCACCGCGGGGAGCACGATGGTGAAGTCGTGGGCCGGCAACGGGCGCACCGGCACCGGCGACGGATCAGGGGCGTCCGCTGCCTTCGAGGTCCC